>USIY01000001.1 GCA_900554845.1 uncultured Bacteroidales bacterium
GTTGTTTGGGAATATTGCTTACCCTGTTTCTTGCAATTATGATCGGTTGCGGAAATAACCGTCATGATCTAAGGTCTTCCTCCGATAAACATAATTCCGAGTCTGTCGCATTGGAAAAGCAAGGCGATACTCTTTGCGCAGGGACAAACTATTCTTCAGCTTTGTCCTCATATCTACAGTCACTCACAATTGCAAAAAAATATAATATAGACACCAGAATCCCGAAAATTTATCATAAAATAGGAGTGTTGTTCTCACGTGTCAACGACATCGAGACCGCCATACCTTATTACCGCAAAGCTTTGGCACTGGTCAACGCTAAAGAAGATCCGGAACAATATTTCAAGACTCTCAACAACCTGGTATATGCATATTCTATCAAAGGGAACGCTGATTCAGCAAGATATTTCAATTCTATCATTGCTTCAACTGTCAATCACAAAGAATCGTACAATTTCGATCATATGTTTAACACCGGGCTGATTTTTCAGATGGAGAATCAGCTTGATTCAGCTTTACAATGTTTCCACCTTGCCGCCGAGGCCGCGGAAACGCCTCCCATTGATGAACTTTCACAAGCGTCAGCATATTCTTCAATTGCGGAAATATACAAAAATTTAAATCTTTATGACTCAGCAAGCCGATATTTGAGAATTAATGAAAAAATAGCGCGTAACGGCAACCATACCGATCTATTAGTGATATCTTTACGTGATTTGGCTGACAATTACGCCGCAATGGGACATAAGGATAAAGCGATTGAAGCAAAACAGGAATATCTCGCGCTTGCAGACTCCATATTCAATCGCGATGAATTCACAAAAATGAAAAATGAACAAGGACTTTATGAACTGGAAAGCAAGTCTTCCACAATACGAAGTCTTTCAACGGTAAACGAATCCCAGAAGCATTGGATTCTAATGTTGGGAATCATCCTGGTAATACTTATAGCTTTTTCTATCACATTATGGTGGCAGAAAAGGAAATTGTCCAATACTTACGCCGAATTATACGACCATAGCAGGAAGCAGCTCGAATCTGAAAATTACTTCAAGCACAAGATAGGAGTTCTGGAACAAGAACTTGCCGAGATAAAATCTAAAACATCTACGCCTCGCGATGAAACACCGCAACTTGAACGGCGTCTGATGCAAACCCAGGAACAACGAAACAAGATACTTGCTGCAATCAACAGGATATTTGAAGAAACAGAAGATTATTGCACAATGGACTATACGATTGATTCTCTTGCCTCTTCCATCGATTCCAATGTGCGGTATGTGTCTGAAGTAATCAACAACGAGTTCGGCAAGAATTTCCGGGCGCTTCTAAACGAATACCGTATCAAAAAGTCCATGATGATGCTCGAAGACAAAGAAAACTACGGACATCTCACTATTAAAGCCATATCCGAGATGGTAGGATATAAATCACAGTCCACATTCATATCCTTGTTCACCAAACAGACCGGTTTGAAACCAAGTCTCTATCAGTCTCTATCACGAGACAAGGATCAGGGGACCCATTAAGCCCCCCGATAAATCAATCTCTTCTGAAAATGTCCCTGGTATACACTTTGGAGGCTACATCATCCAGAATGGCCTCGTACCTATTCGCTATTATCGCCATAGATTCTCGTTTGAAACGCGCCAGATCATTCACCACTTCAGAACCAAAGAATGTCGAGCCGTCCTCCAACGTTGGTTCATAAACTATAACTTTAGCTCCTTTAGCTTTGATGCGCTTCATTACTCCCTGAATGGACGACTGTCTGAAATTGTCACTGTTAGACTTCATCGTCAGTCGAAAAACACCAATCACGCACGGACGCTCTTTGTTCTGATTGTATATATCGTTATTGATATAATATCCGGCCATACGAAGCACCTGATCCGCAATAAAATCCTTACGCGTTCGATTACTTTCGACTATTGCCGACATCATGTTCTGAGGAACATCCGCATAATTGGCCAACAATTGTTTGGAATCCTTAGGCAGACAGTATCCTCCATAACCGAAACTCGGATTATTGTAATGTGTCCCGATTCGGGGATCAAGACCGATGCCGTCTATTATGGATTTTGAATCCAATCCTTTGACCTCGGCGTATGTGTCCAATTCATTAAAATAGCTCACACGCAACGCCAGATATGTGTTGGCGAATAATTTTACAGCTTCAGCTTCTTTAATGCCCATAAATAGCGTAGGAATATTTTTCTCAAGGGCTCCTTCCCTCAGAAGTTTCGCAAATTCATGAGCGGCTTCGTCAAGTTTTTCCAAATCCGTAACTTTCAGAATAGCCTCGTTTTCCTCAGCATATTCTGGATTATCCACAATTTTCGGGATTCCCGCTATGATTCGCGAAGGATACAAATTATCATACAGAGCTTTACTTTCACGTAAGAATTCAGGGAAAAACAACAAATTGAATCTCCTTACCCCTTTTTTTGCATAATCCAGATACAATGACCTGCAATATCCTACCGGTATAGTGGACTTAATGACCATAACAGCGTCCGGATTAACGCTGAGAACCAAATTTATAACATCTTCTATACAGTGTGTGTCAAAATGATTCTTAATCGGATCATAATTGGTAGGAGCTGCTATTACGACAAAATCCGCCTCTCTGTAAGCTGAGGCACCGTCAAGTGTAGCCACAAGATCCAAATCCTTTTCCGTAAGATATTGTTCTATATAATCATCCTGTATCGGTGATTTTCGCTTATTAATCATTTCCACCTTCTCAGGCACAACATCCACGGCCGTCACCTGATTGTGCTGCGCCAGCAAGGTAGCCAGACTCATCCCTACATAACCGGTTCCCGCCACTGCGATTTTCATAATATAAATTTATATTTAGTTTTCTATATTTTCACAATAAATTCTAACTATTCGCAAAATTAGCAAAAATCCTACAATATCAAGTAAGAAGTTTCGATAAATAATCATAAACCTTGTATAATGAAGCACAAAATAAAAATAGGATTGCTTGGATGGATCCTTGTGGCCATACCTCTTGGCATCGGTGTCGGATATGTCGCCCCTATGTGGTTTGCACGTTTGTTCGCATCTTTCAACGGGGTGTTCTCTCAATTCCTTGGATTCATGATCCCTTTGATAATCGTAGGATTCGTAACTCCCGCGATAGCCGATGTTGGATCCAAAGCCGGAAAACTCCTGATCGCCACGGCATTATTGGCCTATTTCATGACATTCTTTGCAGGAATGCTGTCGTATTTCACAGGTGAATGGACATTCCCTTCTCTTATTGGAGGGGAACAGACCTTGGCACAAGTGGAATCTGACTCATCCGGAATCGCTCCATATTTCAACATTGAAATTCCGGCAATAATTCCGGTCATGACGGCATTGGTACTGGCATTTATGCTTGGTTTAGGAATTGCATTTTCCAAGGGTCATGCCTTGCGAAACCTCGCGTATGAATTTCGAGACATCGTAGCAAAAACCATACGTGTTGCAATCTTGCCCCTCCTTCCCTTTTACATTTTCGGAATCTTCATGATTATGACAATAGACGGGAATGTCGGCGTAATTCTCCAGACATTCATTAAAATCATAATTGTCATTTTTATCCTTCATATCTTCATACTGCTCTTGCAGTATTGCATAGCGGCATGCTTCAACCGCAAGAATCCGTTTAAAATGCTGGGCACAATGATGCCGGCGTATTTCACAGCACTCGGTACACAAAGTTCTGCGGCCACAATTCCTGTCACATTACGACAGACTGTCAAGATGGGAGTAAATGAGGACATCGCAGGATTTGTTGTTCCACTGTGCGCCACGATACATATGTCAGGATCCGCTTTAAAGATCACGGCTTGCGCTCTGGCTTTGCTCATTATGCACGGGCAACCACATGATTTGTCGCTTTTCCTGCATTTTTGCGCCATGCTGGGAGTAACCATAGTCGCCGCCCCCGGAATTCCGGGTGGCTCAATTATGGCTTCCTTGGGAATACTTTCGTCAATACTTGGGTTTGACCAGCAAATGATCGCTCTGATGATAGCCCTTTATATATCGATGGACTCATTCGGAACCGCATGCAATGTCACCGGTGACGGTGCGATAGCTGTCATAATGAACAGATTCTTTGCTCCGAAACGGCCTAAAGTCGTAATTGCCGATCAGAAGGTCCATGATGCATGATGTTTCATGCCAAAGTAACGACAGTTATTCCGGCGCCTCCAAAACGAATGTCTTCGTCCTCAAAATGCTCTATGGCCGGATTGGCCTTAAGCTGCTGGCGGATCAACGTCTTCAATATGCCATGCCCAGTACCGTGAAGAATACGCACTTTGTCGGCTTGAAACTGTATAGCGTCATCAATAAAGTACATCACAGCCTGCAATGCTTCATCCGCCCGCATACCGCGGACATCTATTTCGCGTCGGAAATTCAATTGTCGGTTACGGCTTTCCGATGATGTGGAAGCCCCCGTACCCAATGCTCCCGTTAAAGCCGACGGCTTAGGTTTTCGTGTCGCCTTGAGTCTTGACAATTCAACAAAAGTACGTAAAGAGCCGAATGCTACCTCCGCTTTCTTCCCTTTTATCGAAAGAATTTCCCCGGGAGTATTATTTCCTTCCATTACGACAAAATCGCCTGCCGTAAGTTCTTTCTTGGCCTGTGGTTTGGCTTCCTGCTCTACGACGGAAAGCTTCTTGTTACGGCTTTTATGTTTCAAAGGTTTCAGTCTTTCCGGGATCTTGTCCCGGTCATTGCCTTTAGAATCAAGCGTATCGTTGATATATTCTTTCAATTCTGAACGCAAAGCCTTTGTTTTCTCCTTTTCAGCCTGAGCGTTGCGTATGTCCAGGATAGTGCGTTCTATTTTGGCATTCAAGCCTTCGACAATGTCCCTGGCTTCCTTTCGAGCTTCGTCTATTATAGCCCGTCGCTGTGCTTTCAGATCACCCGCCTGCTCCTCATATTTTTCCAGAATAGAATCAAGCCGCGACTCTTTGTCCTTTATTACTTGCCGTTTAGAGTTCCAATATCTCCTGTCACGGGCGATATCCGAAAGATACTTGTCAATGTTGACATAGTCACTGCCGACAATTTCTTTAGCATTGGCTATTACATCTTGCGGCAAGCCCATCTTATGCGCTATGTCCAGCGCAAAAGAGCTACCGGGATTGCCTATTTCAAGTTTATAAAGAGGCTGAAGATGCTGCCTGTCGTACAACATGGCACCGTTAACAAATCCCTCTGTGTTATCAGCAAAAGTCTTCAGATTCTGATAATGGGTTGTCACTATTCCAAATGCTCCGGAAGAACCCAGCTTTACCAATATAGCCTGAGCCATGGCGCCTCCGATCTGAGGTTCTGTTCCCGAACCCATCTCATCAGCCAAGAAAAGCGTGCGGCTTTCGCAATGCTGCAGAAAGAAACGCATATTGCGCAAATGCGACGAATATGTGCTTAATTCATTTTCAATCGATTGCTCGTCACCTATATCTATCATCAAGGTACGGAAAAGCCCCATATGGGAATTTTCGTAAACAGTCGGCATCATGCCGCATTGCATCATATATTGAACTATAGCCACCGTTTTTAGAGTCACGGACTTTCCTCCGGCATTGGGACCAGAGATAACCAAAATTCTATTGCTACTGTTCAAATTTATTGTCAACGGCACAACTTCCTTCCCGGCGCCCCTCAATGAGAGAAGCATCCCTGGATGAACGGCATGATACCATTCAAGTTCCGGCTTATCGACAATATGCGGCATCCGGGCATCTGTATCTATCGCGAATTTGGCCTTGGCCATAACAAAGTCCAGTCGACCCAACAGATTACAAGAATCAATTATATCCTCTATGTATGGACGTATTTGCGTTGCGATGGAAGTAAGAATTTTGACTTCTTCATGTTTCTCTTCCATCTCTAATTCCCGTAGACGGTTGCCTGCCTCCACCACTTCGGCAGGTTCAATATAGACAGTCTTGCCAGTAGCGCTCTCATCATGAACGATGCCGTTTATTTCGCGTTTATTTCCGGCATTTACAGGAATGACCATACGGCCGTCTCTTATTGACGGAGTCACATCCTTGTCAATAAGACCTTCTTTTACGGCACGATCGAGAACTGAGCGCATCATCCTTTGCATAGAGCCTGCAGAGCGTTTGATCTGCTGACGGATTTCATACAATCCCGGCGACGCCGTATCCTTGATTTCCCCGAATTTATTTATCGCCGCCGATATTGTCGAGAGCAATGAAGGGAATGACCGGATCTCACTCAATTCCTGCGCCAATGCTGGATAAATACTATTGTCTTCCCCTGTGTTTTCGGAATCAGTTTCACAATAAAAATTTCGGACTTCATTGAATGACACCAGAATCTGATATAATTTATACAGTCTTTCCGCGGACATAAACGATCCCTCAGCTTTTATCTCTGACAGGTAAGGGGCAACGTCATGTGAAGAAGGCATTACATATGGTGCGGATGAATTGATTATCGACATCATTTCAGCCACACAATCAAGTTCATGGCATATATGACTGTAATTGACGGAAAAGGCCATGTCAGTGACATAGTCTTTTCCCATACGCAATCCGCATAGCTCCATTAAATCTCTGCGGACGGTGTCAAATCCTATTTTAGATTCGAAATTATTCGGATATATCATTTATTTGAGAAGATCTTGAACTCTAACAGGGTTTAATCCTTGCTGACGGGCAACGCCAACATTGGAAGATCAAGCGCAAAAAGACACTGATGCGCTACAGAGGGCCTGAACAATCTGGTGAAAATCCCCGCCTTTCGGTTGGGAGCTATGACCAAATCAATCTTATTTTCCTTTATAAAGTCATCTATCTGATCGTTGATCTTCGATTCCTCCAAAAGGGCCTGATGAAATTGTATGTTGGGCCATGCCTTACAAAGCTTGTCATACAGTTGTTCCAGCTTGGCTTTTGCCTCGATCATATTCCGATGCGTTATCGGCATGAGCCACACATCCGCCTTCGGAGAATCGAACGTCTTCATCATATTCTCAAGACCGAGAACATCATATTGCTCCAATGTGCAGAACATCAGGAAGCGTCCCAAATGCATCATGTCTTCCTGTGAATAATTGTCAGGAATTGTGAACACCGGAACTTGACATGAATCAAGTACTTCCGCGGCAACACTACCTATTAGCTCTTCCTCCTTCTTGTTAATGCCTCTGGTGGACATAACCACAAGCTTAGGATCATTCTCGCGACAGTATTCCAGGATCTCCTCTTCAGCCACACCTTGTCGCAACAACGATGAATATCTTATATCAGGCAATTCCCCGCGTTGCTGCATCTGATTCAAATTCGCCCGAAACTTCTTGAATCTATGCTCGGCAATTCTCAGAATATCCCGGTTCTCCATCGCCTCACGCATAATCTCATCGGTAGGGTCATATACGCCAAGATATTCCTCATCTATACTCTCGCCATACCAAGCCGACGGATAGACATGAAGTATTACCGGATTCACTTCCATGACCCGGGCAAAATGAAAGCCGGCCCTTATGGCCAGCATCGAAGAATCAGAAAAATCGACGGGAATGAGCAAATGTTTGCTCATTCCCGAACGTGATGCATCCATTATTGCTTCTGTTCCTCAAGGATCTTTATTGCCATATCATAGATTGTGGTGTCATCCAATACAACGATTCCACCATCGGGACCTGGTTCGATATGCAGAGCGGCGTTCTTGCCGAATTCATAATTAACTCCACCAAAGTAATTGCGTACGGTTTGCACGGTTACGTTCAGTGCGTCTGCAATACGATGTGTGGAGCCGTCGGGGAGACTGTCCTTGATGCGACGAAGCTCATTGAATGTGATTGTCTTGCTCATGATCGTGTGTATTGAGTGTTTAATTTATACAGTATATGTCGAGTCCTTGGATTTATTGTTAATTCGGTTTCTCGCAGTGCTAAATTATAACATTTTTCCATTATAACAAAAACATAACTAAACATTTTTGAAATAATTATTAATGTTTTAAAACATATAATTTGCACATCCAACATTATACTCCTGATTATCAGATTGGTTCGAAATTATCATCTCTAATCCATCCCACATAATCGTTATTAAGTCTCACTTTATACCATTCCGGTCTACCATCTTTTCCCTCCTCTGTGTCCATGATCTGCAACACGGTTCCTTGAGTAAGGGGCGAAGACACAGTCTTTGCCGATGTCGACGGATCTGAACGAAGCTCTATCTTATACTCTGTAATGACGCCCTCATTCCGCTTGTCGGCCGCATGCGCTCCCATAAAGGCGAATATCAGAAACAGAACGCTAAGTCCCAGCATGGTCAGACCCCCGAAGAACCCAATCTTTCTAACCCATACAACTCCTGTAAACACATATAACGCCACACATATACAGAACAACACAAAAGTGACTCCGCTCCATATGGACCATGTGTTAGAGAGATGTCGTTTGGTAATGTATTGTTTGACAGTCATAAAAAAGGACGGATCCTCAGCCACTACAGATGCCTTTTTACCCTTCAACTCGGCACGGTTTGCATCCTGAACACGACTCTCGACATACTTTATATTCTCTCTCGCCTCTCCGTTGGAAGGATTCATTTGCAGGGCTCGCTGATAACAGATCATGGCTTTCCCGAGATTCCCTGAACGAGTATAGGCCTGTCCCATATTGAACAACAATGCCGACGAAGTGCCGTAAGATTTCTCAATCTGCCGGTAACACTCAATGGCTTTGCCGTAGTCTCCGTCCTTATAAGCCTTTGCCGCATCTTCCAACGGACCGGCATGCATTGTCAACACGCATGCCATAAGCATTAAAAAAGTATATTTTATCTTATTTGCCATGTTTTGTTTCTCTAAAAGCATCCTCCAATTCATTTATAGCAGCGATAGCTTCTTTATAATCTCTTTCCATGCTTTGATCGCCTCCGGCGGATGAATATTTGGCAAACTCCGCTTCATCCACAAGATTGATCAAACGATCCGTAACCGACGAAGGAATACTGTTGTTCTCAAGATTTTGACGAATATTGTCCCTCAGCAATTCCGATGTCGGCATTTTAAGCTTGTCGCCCAAATAACCCCATAAAGCTGTCAGCAACTCATCATAAAAGAGATCCCGGTTCTTCTTTTTCATGGCTGAAGCCGCTTTACGTAACCTGCGTCGGGCTATCTTGTCCGCGCGACGCATGTTAAGGGCTGCCATATCCTTATGTATGGAATTGTATCGCCACCACCCGACAACACTGCCTGTCAACAATATAACGGGAATCACATACCATAACCAAAAGTACCACTTATACACCATCGGTGCATGCTTGCGATGCAATCTGTCAACATTTACTTTCTGTAACTCCGAATTGAATCTCAAACGTTTGCGGACTTGAGACTTTGCGGAACCCTGACCTTTGCCAACAGAAATTGTATACCCTTTAGCCGTTGATGTTTCATATTGTCCTGACTCTGGATTGAAGTAAACAAGGCGAACTTCAGGAATCTTATACACACCTTCCTCAACAGGCATAAATGAGTAATCGAACACTATGTTGCCGGAGGTATTTGTCGATCCCACCGACACATTTTGCGTAGTTGTAGGTGTGTATATTTCCAGCTGCGGAGGATATAAGGTAGCCAGATCAGGCATTTGCACATATTTCAGATTGCCGGTACCGCTTACAGTATATACAACCGACGACGTCTGGTTTGTTTTAAACTCTGAATCCTTCAGTTGAGAGGAAATAGAGAACCTCCCTACCCCTCCGCAGAAATCCGCCGGTCTCGGCTGAGGAAGAGGCTTTACATTAATGATCAGATCGTTCGGTGTAACATTCAGCTGCAAAGGTTGGCTGTAAGCCATTCCCCCGAAGAAAGGATCATGGTAATATTCACGACGGTCCACAGAAATTGTATATGTATTCCCGGAGACTTTCAGATTGCCCGTCATCTGGGGGAATATTATATAACGTGCTATGACGGCAGTGGCATATGTCTTGCCGTTATACGTCTCATAGCTCAATTGCTGTGATATATCTTTGGATTCCTCTATTACAAATCCATTGAATTTAGGAGCGGCCGTAGCACCGATAAACTTGACGGCATCATAATTGGTATAAAGTTTGACGGTGTACACCAGCGCTTCCTGCTCATAAGCGGATGTCTTTGTCACATTAGCGCGCAAGAAAAGATTTTGATCTCCATGCCCGATATATTGTGGTTTGTCGCCATCATTCGCGTCCACTGCATTCCCGGCGATATTTCCCCTGGAAGGATTTGTCTGCTGTGAAGGCATCGGTTTTCCGATATTGTATTTCACAACGTTACTTTTCACGCCTCCAACCGATATCGGGCCAAAACTATAGCTTCCTTCATTTTTAGCACGAAGAGTCATTGTCCATGTATATGACTTCTGCGTTGTGACATGACCATTAATACTGGTAGTACTCATCGATGTGCCCGTACGGTCAAAATAATTGATCGTAGCTCCCGGAACTGATTGAGGTTTTGAAGGGCTTCCATCAAGATTTATAACCTCAATTGTAATATAAAACAAGTCGCCTGTCTCTATTGTGCGCTTTCCGTGCCCGGGAGAGACAGATAGCCGTACTTCACCGGCAATTGCCAGTAAAGTCCCGAACAACAGCAACATTACCGATAAATATCTTCTCATTTTACGCATATGTATGTCAGATATCAATCTCAGGTGCTTTATCCGCTATGGACTGTACTTTTACCTTTACCGGTTTTGATTTCACAATCTCATATTTACCGGTTTCAGGATTGAATATTTCAATCCATATAGGATCAATCACCGCATTATCTTTTGAAGTTGGAATAAAAGTGCATTCCATCTGTAATTCCGATATGAGTACTCCGTCTTTCAGATACTGTATTCTGTTTTCTGAAAATGACTTCAGTTTGGTTCCGTTCCTGAATGCATCATGGTATTCAGGTAAAGTGCCATTATTAAGCCAACCTTTTCCTACTACAGTAACTATGGCCGTTGCCTCTTCGTTAAGGAAAATATCGCCCGGAGGAACATTCACCTTCACATCGAAGTCGCCTACCGCACCTGAAAAATCAGAATTTCCATCCGTCTGTGGCAAGTCCTTAACTTCTATCTGCACAGGACTTACCGGCACTTCGATACGTTCTGTGCGCATAGTCTGCATTTTCCCCCAAAAAGGATCGTCATATATTTGAGGCACTGCCACATCAACTATATAACGCCCTCCATTTAAATCATATTTGCCCGCTTTATCAATAGCAATCGCATAGCTGTCTATAGGATAGACATACCATATTTTACCATCCTTCTCAACAATACGCGGTTCAGTAATTATATCAGCCCGTTGCAGGAAACTAAACTTTCCCTTTGACAGTGATGAACTTTTACTTTTTCGGACATCCCGGATTTCATATCCCGGAGTCCATAAATATAAAGTCAGCACAGCCGGTTCTCTATGATAAAGATTCAGTTTATCTTCATTCCAGCTTAACTTGAACTGACTCTTGTCTATACCTACCGACTTCTGGGCGTAATTGACGCCCGCATACAATAATATGACGGCAAACAACAATATGGATCTAAATTTACGCATCAGTGGATTTTTTATTACCAACGTTTTGTTGAGCGGCCAGAACCGACTGACTTATCACCCTTGTTGGCTTTGTTGACTCTGGCTCGCGTCTGATTCTCCTTATTGTCCATTGCTTGAAGAATACGTTCCGCCGTCTGCTCGTTCAGTTTCTGGTCTTGAGGACTCTGCTGATTTTTCCGCTGATCCTCTTGATTTCGATTCTGCTTATTATCTTGCTGGTCCTTGTTATCTTTCTGATCCTGTTTCTTATCTTGATTCTGCTGGTTCTGCTGATTCTTGTCTTGATTCTGCTGCTGAAGTTTTTTCTGAGCTATCCTCAGATTCTTTCGAGCATTCTCGTCGTTAGGATCAATTCTCAACGACTGTTTGTAGTACTGAATGGCCTTTTCATACTGCTCAGCATTGAATTCAAGATTACCGAGATTATAGTTGGCTTTCGCTGCGATTCCGGGTTTGTCCTTAGAACGCGACGCCACATCCGATAAGTTTTTACGCGCTTTATCCAGCATCTGAACATTCGCCGGAGTAGTGTCCTTTGGATTCTTTACCTGACGCAATTGCGACAAACCGAGGTTATAGCGTGCCGATGTTGATTGAGGATTCTCCTTCAAGGCCTCTTCATATACACTGGCGGCCTCGATGTATTTCCTGTCGGTATAAAGTTTATTGCCTTTGGAGACAAGTTTCCTTTCCGCACGTGTCGACGCCTGAACAGTCTCTACACCGACTCCCATAGTCAACATCAACACAAATATATATATTATCCTTCTTCCCATAATATTCATATTAAACAAGCAACCTCTCATATCAACATCCTGTTACCTCTACGTTAAATTCAAAATTCCAAAACGCTTCTCCTAACAAACATCAAAAGAGAGGATGTTTACATTGTTTCAATCAGTTATTCTTTACCGATTCCTTCTTGAAGAATGTAATTTTGTCAAGCCAGCTTATCTTGCGCTCCAACAGGAATATATCAGCAACAGCCGCAGCTAAGGAAAGAAGCGCAAAAATCCAAAACAACTCATCATGTTGGGAATATACACTCGCTTCCAATGATGCCTTTTTAAGTGTATCCAGCTGACGATCCAACTCGCTCAAAGCGTCTCGATTAGAAGCATTCACATATATACCTTTGGCATTCTTCGCAATCTCCGCCGCAAGATCTTCATTCAACGCTGTGCGTACCGGCGAACCAGTTTCGGGATCTATCATCACGCCGCCGTTGCCTTCCGGCACTGTAACGGCTGTTGATGATCCCACACCGACCACATCGACCTGGATACCTTTGCGGCCTGCTTCCGATGCGGCTTTCATAACTCCTTCCTTATCCTCTAGTTCCTCTGCATCCGTTATCAATATAAGGGCTTTTCCTATGTTCTTATTGTCGGAGAAGGAATTCATGGCCATATCTATGGCAGCGGTTATATTGGTACCCTGATCCTTGATCTGAGCCGGATCTATACTGTTGAGGAACATCTTGGCCGAAACATAGTCATTGGTAACGGGAATTAAAGTATATGCGCTGTTGGCGTACACAATCAGACCCACTCTGTCATTATCCAGACGATTGATAAGTTTCTCCAGAGTAAATTTGGCAGTACGCATTCGTGAGGTTCCGTTATCCTCAGAAGAGGCGGAGGCAAGCATTGAATTCGAAGCATCCACTGCAATTATGACCTCAATTCCTTCTTTGGTGGTTTTCTGATTCTTGATTCCCCCCCACGGACGAGCCATAGCTATTATCAGAAGACTTAACGCAGCCATCTGAACACAAATCTTCAACGGAGCCTTATAATCTGAGACCTCCGGCATAAGCGGCATCAAAGACGCCAGCTTCCCGAAACGCTTCAGTTTTTTTCTTCGGGAATATCTGGCCAAGATATACAATCCTATATACAGCGGCACAAGCAGCAGCAGATACAGGACTTTGGGATATGCAAAACTAAACATGATAATTAACCGTTTACGGAATTCTACGCAATACAGTATAGCGTAACAATAGGAACAGACTGTATGCGATCAAGCTGAGCCAAAGCCATGGCATGAAAGCTTCCTCAGTCTGAGTATATGTATTCACATTCAACTTTGTTTTTTCCAAAGCATCTATCTCGGAGAATACATCCCTCAACATACGGGTGTCTGTGGCACGAAAAAACTTGCCGTTTGTGATCTGCGCAATATTTTTCAATGTGGCTTCATCGATTTTGGTCTCCATTGTAGTAGTGGAGAATCCATATGGATCCGTTATCTGTATCGATCCGTTTGTACCTACTCCTATTGTATAGATTTTAATGCCTTTTTCTTTGGCGATCTGGGCAGCAGTGGAAGGAGCCACATCTCCGGCATTGTTTGTACCGTCTGTCAAGAGAATGATGCTCTTGGATTTCGCCTGGCCGGAGACTATACGGTTTATTGCACTGGCAATACCGTCTCCAATTGCAGTTCCATCATTGAGATCTCCTACTTTCACATTTTGTATAGCGTTCACCAAAGCCGCTTTATCCGATGTCAATGGCATCAAAGAAAGAGATTCGCCGGAGAATACAACAAGTCCGATATTGTCGTTTGTACGTTGTCCCACGAACTTTGTGGCCACGCTTTTTGCCGCTTCAAAACGAGTGGGTCTTAAATCAGTGGCCAACATCGAACTCGAGATGTCAAGAGCCAATACAATATCTGTTCCTTCCACATTCGAAGAATGCAGACTGTCATAAGTCTGAGGACGTGCCAAGGCTATAATCAATCCTCCTATGGCCACAAGCTGCAACCCAAAACAAAAATGCATCAGAAAAACCTTGATCGAAGCTTTGCCGCCTCGAAACGGAGAAAGAGTCGAAATCCCTACTGAAGGATCTCCTCCTCGCCATTTCCATACATACCATGCTATTAGCGGTATATATATAAGGAACAACAACAACATTAAGGGATGAAGCATCATTTCGCACCCCCTTTCTTTTTACTGAATTGTGGTTTTGCCGATTTCTTATCTTTCTTGACCGCAGTAACTGTACCATCTTCCGCTTCCGGTACTGGAGCAGGTTTGGTCTCCTCCACAAATCGCACAGCATCGTCATAACTTGCGATATTGTCTTCCGGCAAAGGCCGGACTTTCGCAAATTTCACGAAGTCTGCCATATCCAGAATCTTACGAAAATATGATCTCTTATCTTTGGTTTCTGAATTTTTTCCTAATGCTCCAAGAATTTGACGAGAGGTCATCTCAGCGGCATTGATGCCGAAACGACGGTATAGATAACGACGTAGAATGTCGGTCAATTCAGTGTAATATTCCTTCTCCAGACCTTGCTCCCACAGTTTCTGGGTCTTTAGGGCCCGCAGATTTTTAGTGGCCTCTTCATATGGAGTTGGCTCCGGTTTCTTCGGCAATAACGATCCATTCTTCTTATATCTTCTGATACCGTAGATCACTCCTCCAGTCAGCAGCAACAACAGCAGAATCAACCACCAGAAATTCAGCACCCAGTCGGGCACCCAGTCGAAAAATGAAGGATCTTCCGGATCGGCTGTTCCGGCATAATCTGCTATAGGGTCCTCGGCATTGGCTGATACCGGAACAACCTTTAGCGCCACACGGTTTGATCTGGCGGTGTCACGGCCCACCACATATTCGATTGAAGGCAACTCATAAGCGCCGGAATCAAAACTTTGAACAGGAATTGCGAACATGATGCGTCGTTGAGATCCCATATCTACGGTGTCGATCTTGGCAGGAGCCCTCAATTCCACGCTGTCTCCGCACACTGTGGCATATCCACGTTCGCGCAACTGATTGAACAACGGGAAATGTCCCTTTGCATCTTTTGGCTCCTCCACCATGAGCTGCAGGACACGCATCTTTCCCATTATCATGGTATTGCTGTCGAGCACGGCCTTGACCACAGGAGCGGCGCAAAGCTTTGCCATACCGCAAAACAGCATGAACGCGACCAATATTATATGATATATTTTCTTTCCCATAAATTATCTTGCGATTGAACGACGACGGAATAGCCCCAACAATGCCTTAACGAAGTCCTCGTCGGTCGTTATCGACGCCATATCCACACCGCTCTTGGCCATAACGGATGATATCCATTGCTGCCGGTCGTACCATGCTTTAGCATACATCTTGCGTACGCTTTTGCTGCCGGTGTCAATCCATCCGGTACGGCCCGTCTCCAGATCTTTCATCTTAACAAGTCCCACATCCGGCATTTCAGAATCTCTACGGTCGTATACTTGAATCGTAGCCAGGTCATGCTTCCTGTTGGCGATCATCAAGCTTTGCGTGTAATCATGACTGTCGATCATATCGGAAATCAGAAACGCCGTGGTACGTTTCTTAATGGCATTCGTAAGGAAACGCAACGCGACATCTATATCAGTGCCGTCATTTTCCGGCACAAAATTAATAATCTCCCGTATAATCAAAAGAATGTGTTTCCGGCCCTTTTTCGGCGGTATGAATTTTTCAACCTTGTCGCTGAAAAGAATCATACCGACCTTGTCATTATTCTGAATTGACGAGAATGCAAGAGTGGCGGCAATCTCCGCCATTTTTTCCATCTTCTGCTCGCCCACAGCGCCGAAATTACGGCTGCCGCTGACATCGACCAACAGCATAACCGTCATCTCACGCTCTTCTTCATAAACCTTTACAAATGGTTTGTTATGACGAGCGGTCACGTTCCAATCGATATCACGCACATCATCGCCGGGAACATATTCACGTACTTCAGAAAAAATCACTCCTCTCCCTTTGAAAGCGCTGTGATATTCTCCCGCGAATATGTTCTGGCTCAATCCGCGCGTCTTGATTTCGATCTTACGGACTTTTTTCAGCAATTCATTAGCATCCACGACAAAGAGAAATTAAGGAACGGCGACTTTATCAAGGATATCCGTAATGATGTCGTCGGAACTGATATTGCTTGCCTCCGCCTCGTACGTAAGGCCTATGCGATGACGCAACACGTCATGGCATACCGCACGAACATCTTCAGGGATGACATAGCCTCGACCCTGAAGGAACGCATATGCACGCGATGCCAAGGCCAACGATATCGAAGCACGGGGAGACGCTCCGAAACTTATGAGACTCTGCAAATCATTCAGCCCGAATTTGGCAGGGACACGTGTGGCGAAAACTATATCAACAATATAATTCTCTATTTTTTCATCGATATATATCTTCTCCACTATTTTCTGGACTTCCAGAATTTCTTTAGGATCAAGTACCGGACGCACAGGTTCCAGAACGCCGCGGATGTTCTGCCGAATGATTTGCTTCTCCTCCTCCTTCTTCGGATAGCCTATTACAACCTTCAACAGGAAACGGTCAACCTGGGCCTCCGGAAGCGGATATGTACCTTCCTGCTCAATAGGATTCTGGGTAGCCATTACCAGGAAAGGATCCGGCAATCTGAAAGTTTCTTCTCCGATCGTGACCTGACGTTCCTGCATTGCTTCGAGCAAAGCGCTCTGAACTTTGGCGGGAGCTCGGTTTATTTCATCGGCGAGCACGAAATTTGCAAATATTGGGCCTTTCTTGACTTCAAAAGTTTCTTTTTTAACGCTGTATATCTGTGTGCCGAGCACATCCGCCGGCAAAAGGTCAGGGGTGAACTGGACACGGCTGTATTTGGCGTCAACCAGATTAGCCAGGGTCTTTATAGCTAATGTCTTGGCCAAGCCGGGAACGCCTTCCAGCAGGATATGTCCATTGCATAGCAACGCTATCAACAATGAGTCAACCAGATGCTCCTGGCCGACGATCCTGCGATCCATACCCGTGCGGATCATGCTTACAAAACTGCTTTTGGAGGCTATCAGATCATTCAACTCCCTGATGTTCACTGTTTCTTCCATAATTATTTATCTTCCTTGCGCCAATTACGGCACGTTTCTTGTTTTCTGACTGCAAAAATAATATTTATTAAGTTAATACGGTTAAAATCGTATGTTAAATTACCTTATTTTGGTGTTAATACATCAAAAATTAAAATGCATGCCCCATTGAAGTCCCCCGTGAGAAATGTCAGGACGATTCCTATAGGTCAATCTCCACGTATAATGAATGCTGAAAAGCCTTAAAATGTTTTCCAATCCTACTGAGCATTCCATATAGGGGGTTGACCCCATTGCAACTGAAGATGGATTGGGAAATTTGAGCACATTTGTGGAATGAGAGGGATCATTGCGGCGCGACAGATGGCCCCAAAAGCCCTTGAAGCCCACCACCTCGCGTATTTTTGCTTTTGTTATCAATGGAATATGATTGAAAATCAAGCCGTTCATAAAATAAGTAAAACTCCAGTTGACATATTCATCCATTGCAAACTCCATAGGATTCAATAATGAAAATGAGCGCGGTTCATACATATAGGATGTATTTGCGTCTTGCCACGAAAGTTCCGTGAAAGGCACCTGCGTCCATATTTTTGAAGCATTCGCGGAAACTTCTATATATCCATAGGCCGACAGCCAAAATGTTTTCGTCAAATCGAACTCTGTCTTGAATATATTGAATCTGCCTCCCATCAATCCCTTTGGGCTAAATTTGAAATTCAAACTCATTACCCACGGGTCTCTATTTATCGCCACACGTCCGTTCAATGTCTGGATGAACTTTTCATTAGGAGCCCATCGGACTGTCGCTGTAAATGCACCTTGATCCAGATGGCCGAACATCCTGCCGAACCCGTCTATGAATTTTACCGTAGGAGATTCCATACACCGGGTGTATCGGAATCCCACATTGAAAGACAAATTGTTTCTCCATTCCTTGGAATATTCAATATACGCTTCATTCCAATAATTTACGAAATCATTATTGGAACGCTGCCACGACTTCCAGATGGATGCGTCTCCGAAAGATGAATGAGAACTGCCTAACTTGTAAATATCATAACTCCATCCGGCTTTTATATTGTTCATAGGAAACTCTCTTGCATGTAATTTACGTTTTTCAAACGAGTATTCTCCCTCCGCGGCCCCTTTCCATTTATGATCGCCGAAACTCCACGCGAGATATCCTCGAAGAAAAAAATGAGGAAAAAGATTTGCTGTTGTCATTCCACCCAATTGCATTCTCCATCCTTGCATGTGCGAGTAACTCAGCAGAGAATGTAACGGTCCGATCTCAAATTTATCTCTCTTTTCATATCCCGTGGGTATAAAATCTCGCGCTATTGCATGAATCACAGCTTCGCACCAATAAAACAATTTATCTTTGCGGAACACAGAATTTGCACCTGCCATGTTTCTTTCTGCCGCTGACAACGGCATAAGCCTCCGCTCTTTCCAAAATTCCTCAGGGACATCATCCGCGCCTTCTAATGAAAAAGACGTACCGATGGACTCCAAATAACTTTCATAACCTTCGCGTCCTTCATATCCAAATTCATTCCGTCTAGTCTGACGGTTAAATGCAAATATCGGCGTCAAAGGGGCCAATTGCAAATCTACAAACATGTCGTCAATAACCTTATGGACCTTCCCTAATGAATCCTTCCGGAAGTTTTGACTCAATATCAAGGATTTTACAAAATTCACATTCGCAGCCTTGGGAAGACGCATCATTGCCCGCCTCACATATTTTACGCTGTCTTTGACCGGAATATATAATCTGCCGTTAAAGCCGGTCATTTCCGGAACCGCAGGTGCAAATGACAATTCAACGCACAAATCCTCACCAATCATTACTGTATCCTGCAGTTCATAATGATAAAAATTTATCCCCTGTTTTGACAAAGGGCTTACAAATTTATTACGCAGTAAATAAATATCATCTTCATATAAATTTACCTCACGCATGGCGTCAGAGATCGCTACAGAGGTATATTCCGAGCTGAATTTTTTATCAAGCCCTTCATTATGGGTTCCGTTCACTATCTCCACTCTTCGGTTCCCTTGGTAAATATTCACTGAACTTTTTTCCTTTAGCGATATATTCAGCACTCTTGTACCGGTCCAGGGAGCGGTATCGATCAGTTGATTCAATTTCGTACGGTCCTTGACGGGAATAATCCAAAACTCTCTGCCGTCTCCGTTAGTATCCGCTATTCCGACAGTTATTTTTTCATATGAATCATAACTGTATCCATTTATATTTTCCGGCGCCACTTTTTCATGATCACCACGTATTCTGAGCATCAATGCGGAAGCCGGATTGTGTTTATTATATTTTTGTTTCTTGTATTTTACCACCAACTCCTGCAAATCTCGCACAATTGGTTTGGCAGTGTCAGTAGCCATCCCCTTGACAGTTTGCTTTGCGGCAGTACTCGCTGCCGACATTGTGCAACAAACTGTACAAATTATTATAATTAAGAATAATCTTTTCCGGGTCATTATTTTATTAACGAACTTATTTATTCATATTGCACATAATGAAAGAATGCAATGAAGTTCAATATCCAACGTTAAAAAAACAAAATTAGATCCGAACAAGTTTATAACTTCAGCCATGGGACAGGAAATAGAACATAAATATTTGGTCATCGACGACTCCTTCAAAGATACAGCGACAGAATGTCACCATATCATACAAGGCTATCTGTCACGCGTGCCGGAGAGAACGGTTCGTGTTCGTGTGCGCGACGAACAGGGATTCATAACTGTAAAAGGCAAAAACACGGGAGACAAACGGCTGGAATTTGAATATGAAATTCCCGTTGACGATGCACGTGCTCTCATGTCGCTGTGTGAAGGCAAGATCATTGACAAAACTCGTTATATAGTTCCATTTGAAGGATACATATGGGAAGTGGACTGTTTTAAGCAACCTCAAGGGCTTTCCATAGCTGAAATCGAACTACCTTCATCAGTGGCAATTTATTCAAAACCTCCATTCGCTGGAGAAAATGTTACCGGAGTGCCTGAATTTTATAATTCCAACCTCTGAACGAACATAGTGCCTTCCGCAGTACTCATCGGCGCTTCCTCAAGGCATCAAGCATATCCTGCAATTCATTGCGTGTCCGGGTAAGCGTGTCTATGATTTCCATGCGCTTGGAGATATTCGCCTTGTTGCTTCTGAACTGCTCTTTGGCGGCATCCATTCGCAATCCTTTAATTTTCAACAAATAGTGTATGACTCGAAAAGTTTCAATATTTTCCGGGGTGTAATAACGCTGATTAGTGGAGCTTCGGCGCGGAGCGCATTCCGGGAACTCCGATTCCCAATAACGTAATGTCGATGCAGGGACATCCAACATGATCGACACATCCCTGATTTTATAATATTTCTTATCAAAAATCTCGTTGTCCATTGGTCTAAATCAATCCATAATATCACCGGCATTTTCAGAAGCCGAAACATATTCCGCATATTCCTCCGGCAATAAATCCGAGAAACTGTAATTAACGGGATTCTGGGCTTCTCCCCGGAACCTGACTTCATAATGGAGATGAGGCGCCGTCGATTTTCCTGTGGAACCGACGCGTCCTATTTCCTGTCCTGTCTTCACTGTCTGTCCGGGTGCCACCGAAATATGGGAAAGATGCATATAGCGGGTCATATAATCATATCCATGGTCAATCTCTACGATATTTCCATACATATTTTTACGCTCGGCAATAGTGACACGTCCTTCCGCCGTTGCATACACGGGTGTGCCGACCGGCGCAGAATAGTCAAGACCGGCATGGAATTTAGAAACTCCCGTCACAGGATCCCTTCTCATGCCATATCCCCCAGATAAAACGGCAATTTTTAATGAAACCGGCAATATAGAGGGGATATGGTCAAGCTTACCTTTCTGTTCTTGCGCTGTCTGTTTAAGCTGATCGAACGACAACGACTGCGCGTACAACTGACGTTCGAGCATATCCACTTTCTGAGTCATGAATTTTATCAACCCTCCGTCCGATATGCTGTTAAGATCGCGATACCGCTTGTCGTTGTTCAGGCCGGCATATCGGTACATATCGTTGACCGGCTCCATCTGCAGCATAACACGATAAAGTTTGTCATCGCGGTCTTGTATCTTGGTGATTACGCTTTGGGCATTGTCTATACGGCGGTTGAGTATTTCATACTGTTGCTTTAGAGTCGCATTCTCCTCCCTTAGTCTTCGTTCATCAGGAGTATCGAATATATAAAAGAACAATAAGAACAAGGTGACACCTATGGCAGTGGATATCAACAGATAACGCCCGGCATTGGCAATACGGCGTTTCAATGTCGGGAAAACCCTCTCAAAATTGTCGGTCTCGGGATTATAACGATAATACTGCTGATTACTCACGATTCTGTATTCTTGTCAAGTTGCAAAAATAGTAAATATTGATTAATTTTGCAATTCAATTCAAACTCAGAAAGTCAATACATAAATATAATGCTAACCGCAAAGGAAATCAGAGAATCGTTCAAACAATTCTACCGCGAACGCGGACATAAAATTGTTCCTTCCGCACCAATGGTTCTGAAAGATGACCCGACATTGATGTTCACCAATGCCGGCATGAACCAGTTCAAGGACATCATCCTCGGGAATAGAGTGCCGGAATCTCGGCGAATGGCCGACTCTCAGAAATGTCTTAGAGTTTCCGGCAAACACAATGATCTTGAAGAAGTGGGCCACGACACATATCACCACACCATGTTTGAGATGCTCGGAAACTGGAGTTTCGGCGATTATTTCAAACAAGATGCCATTGATTTCGCGTGGGAATATCTTGTGGATGTATTGAAAATTGATCCCGGACGTTTATATGCGACGGTATTTGAAGGTTATGCTCCGGAAGGACTTGCACGTGACGACGAGGCAGCTTCGATATGGGAAAAGCATCTTCCTAAAGCCCACATCATCAACGGCAACCGTCATGATAATTTCTGGGAGATGGGCGACACGGGACCTTGCGGACCATGTTCGGAGATACACATCGATTTAAGAGATGATGAAGAGCGAGCAAAAATAGAAGGCGCTCAACTCGTCAACAAAGACAATCCGTTGGTTATAGAAATATGGAATCTTGTGTTCATGCAGTATAACCGAAAGGCAGACGGTCATCTTGAGCCTTTGCCCGCTAAGGTAATCGATACAGGAATGGGATTCGAGCGTCTCTGCATGGCTATGCAAGGCAAAAAATCAAACTACGACACCGACATCTTCACTCCCCTTATAGATAAAATATCCGAGCTGAGCGGAAAAAAATATGGTGTTGATGAGAAAACCGACGTAGCGATGCGCGTGGCAGCGGACCATGTGCGCACCATATCCTTTTCCATAGCTGACAACCAGCTTCCCGGCAACGCAAAGGCCGGATATGTGATTCGCAGAATCCTTCGTCGTGCGGTGAGATATGTGTATACATTCCTGGATCAGAAAGATCCCATGCTTTATAAGCTTGTGGATACGCTTATAGACGAAATGGGAGACGCATATCCTGAGCTTCCGGCCCAAGGCGACTTGATAAAGCGTGTGATCCGCGAGGAAGAGGAATCATTCCTCAGGACTCTTGACAACGGTATAAAATTGCTTGACTCTGTAGTGGAAAAAACCAGAAAGAGCGGTGAAAACAAAGTGGACGGGAAGGATGCATTCACCCTTTACGACACATATGGATTCCCGCTTGACCTCACGGAGCTTATACTCCGCGAACAGGGTATGGAAGTGGATATAGAGGCCTTCCAGGCAGAAATGCAGAAGCAAAAGGACAGAGCTCGAAACGCCGCCTCGGTGGAGAATTCCGACTGGATTGAAGTAAATCCTGGCAATGAAGAATTTGTTGGTTATGACGAAAGCGAAGTCAAGACACATATCCTCCGCTACCGGAAAGTAAAGCAGAAAAACAAAGAATATTACCAGATCATGCTTGCCAAAACTCCATTTTATGGAGAAATGGGAGGTCAGGTCGGTGATAAAGGATGGTTGATATCTCCCGATGGAGAGAAAATCGATATTTTCGACACCAAAAAGGAAAACAATACAGCGGTTCATCTCACAAAGGAACTTCCCTCCGATGTAAACTCGGAATTTATAGCTAAGATCGACACTGATACACGGGCCAAAATTTCGGCCAATCACTCGGCCACGCATCTTATTCATGAAGCGTTGCGCGAAGTGCTGGGCACACATGTCGAACAAAAGGGTTCCTTGGTTACTCCCGAAGGATTGAGATTCGACTTCTCCCATTTCCAGAAAGTCACTCCTGAAGAATTGAGAAAAGTTGAACATATCGTGAACGAACGCATCCGCAAAGCCACTCCCTTGCAAGAATGCCGGGAAATGCCCATAGCCGAAGCGCGCGAAATGGGCGCCATGGCATTGTTCGGTGAAAAATACGGAGACAAAGTTCGCGTGGTGAAATTCGGTTCCAGCGTAGAACTGTGCGGAGGCACACACGTCGCCAATACCGGCAATATCGGAATGATCCGCATTGTGTCGGAAAGTTCTATCGCCTCCGGTATCCGCCGTATCGAGGTCGTCACGGGGCCTGCTGTAGAAAAATTCCTTGATGAGCTTCAGGATCTAATGAATGATCTGAAAGGGCTGTTCAGCAACAGCGGTGATCTTCGCGCCACCATTCAGAAAACAATGGAGGAGAATTCCGACCTGCATAAACAAGTCAACAAGTATATGGAGGACAGAACAGCCGCGCTTGCCAAAGATTTGATCAGCAATGCCAAAGTCATAAACGGTGTGTCGGTAATTATCCTTCCGGGCATACGTTTGGCTGAGGTTGTGAAGAACGTTGCGTTCATAATAAGGAAAGAGTGTCCTGAACAGACTGTGTTCATAGGTCTTAATGTAGTCAATGCCAAACCCCTTTTGACACTTGCACTGAGTGACGATCTGGTCAAGCAGGGCTATAATGCCGGGAAAATTGTACGTGAAGCCGCTAAAGCCATCAAAGGAGGAGGAGGAGGTCAGCCTTTCTTCGCACAAGCCGGCGGAAAGGATCCTGAAGGGCTCAACAAGGCCGAAGAAACTATCCTTGAAGAACTGCATCTCAAAAATCTGGATTAAGATAAGGGACAATGAAGTCAGGACAAATAATCCTGCCGAAATCATCACGTTGGGGAGTTTTCATACTCTCCTTCGTGGTGATGTTTATTTTTACAGGAATTATATCAGGGTTGTTTTCCAGTATCGGTTTGTCGGAACGAATCCGAGTGCTGTCTGTCTCTGTAATTCAAGGGTTGCTTGCCTTTGTGTTCCCCACTCTTCTTACGTGGATATTGACTTCCTCTGAGCCTGCCGTATCCATAGGGTTACGGGAACAGGTATCCGGACGACTCTGGTTATGGATCATAAGTCTGTATATTATAGCTTATCCCGCTTTATGTCAGACTGTTTTTTGGAACGAACATATGTCACTTCCGGATTCAATGGAAGGACTGGAAGCAACTTGGCGTAAATGGGAAGAAGCCGGAGCCAAGACAACCGATGAAATACTTTCAGTCAGCTCCATAGGAGCAATGATAGTCAATGTCCTCATTGTTGGTTTGTTCACAGGATTTGCTGAAGAGATGTTTTTTCGGGCCGGATTTCAGAAATTAATGATACAGTCGGGTATGCATCCGGGAATTGCCATATGGATTGCCGCTTTGATATTCAGTGCTGTCCACATGCAGTTCTTCGGTTTTGTACCAAGGCTTCTGTTGGGAGCGATGTTTGGATATGTATATTACCGTACCGGTTCAATTTGGGCATCAGCATTACTTCACGGCATTAACAATACCATTGTAGTAGTCACTACATGGTTGGCTGCTTTGGGCATTATATCTGAAAACGTCGACGATGTTTTTATCATCGCCTCGGGATTTCCATGGATATTCGTCGCATCATCGGCAATCACAATCATTTTCTTGATTTATACTGCTAAGCCCGTTTCTTTCTTTTTCAAGCGTAATTCATAACAATTCCCCCAAAAATGCCTGCTGTTACCGATCATCGCAAAATCATATCCGACATACGTGCCGGTAAACTCCATCCCGTTTACTTATTGATAGGAACGGAAACATACTTTATCGACGTTATACTGGCGGAATTGGAAAAATATGCCGTTGCCCCCGAAGACCGAGATTTCAATTATAACCTATATTACGGTAACGACACGAACGCCGAGACCGTTATAAACTGCGCGCAACAGTTTCCTGTTTTTGCCGATAGGAAATTAGTGATTTTGAAGGAAGCGCAGGGATTGACAAGTGCCAAGACGGATCTTGATAAATTCGTGCCGTATGTCTCTCACCCCAATTACAACACTACACTTGTCATTACTTATACCTCTGAAAAGACATCGGCAATATCTGAGTTGCAAAAGGCTGCAAATAAGACCGACGCATTGGTTTTCAAATCAGAATCTCCCCGGGACTATCAGTTAGCCCCGTATATCAAGGATTACTGTCAGCAAAATCATGTCAGCATTGATGACAAAGCTGTGGAAATGCTTCGTGAATACATAGGGGCCCCACTCAGTAAATTGTTTGGAGAACTGTCGAAACTTATTCAAATTAAGAATGGCTCGGGAAGAATTTCATCCGATGATGTTGAAAAAAACATAGGCGTATCTAAGGAATTCAATAATTTTGAGCTGCTGAGGGCAATCTGTAAACGTGATTACCCGCAGTGTTGCCGGATAATAAAATATTTCCGTCGTAATCCCAAGCCAAATCCAACAATAGTGACATGCGCCACGATTTTCAATTACTTCAGCAAAATCACATCCGCGCATTTTCTTCCGTCTAAAGACGACACTACCTTGATGTCCGTTCTTGACCGTAAAAGTCCATATTTTTTGAATGAACTTAAAGATGCAATGCGAGCCTATCCTCCTGTGAAGGCGGTGAACGCAATTCATTATCTTAGAGAATTCGACTCCAAAAACAAAGGTGTCGGTTCTTTCGGCAATGAATATGACCTTTTGCAGGAACTTATCTTCAAAATAATGACGTAAGGCTCTATCACATCTTTTTTGCTTATTAATTGAAGTATTTTGCATTTTTTCTGCAAGACCATCAAATAAAATATTAAATAGTTTGTTATAAAAAATAGGGCAAATCGCAAGTCGCCGTTATTAAATGTAAACACCGCATCGGAAGCTGTATATTGGCTTGGTTGATTTAGCGGAATTGGGGGCGCTGATACCTTAACTTTTAGCATATAATTGTCGTCTGAAGAGACTAAAGATTAGAATTTCTGAAAGAAGAATATGAGACAACTCAAGATAACAAAGTCAATCACCAATCGCGAGAGCGCTTCGCTTGACAAATACCTTCAGGAAATCGGCCGCGAGGAACTGATTTCAGTAAGCGAGGAAGTTGAATTGGCGCAGCGCATCAAGAAAGGTGATCAGGCTGCATTGGAGAAACTTATTAAAGCAAACCTCCGCTTTGTAGTATCTGTAGCCAAACAATATCAAAATCAAGGTCTGAGCCTTCCTGACCTTATCAACGAAGGAAATCTCGGATTGATTCGCGCAGCGCAGAAATTCGATGAGACACGTGGATTCAAGTTTATATCCTACGCTGTATGGTGGATACGCCAGTCGATTCTTCAGGCTTTGGCCGAACAGTCACGTATAGTGCGTCTACCGCTCAATCAAGTGGGCTCGCTTAATAAAATCACAAAGGAGATGGCTCGTTTCGAACAAGAGAACGAACGTCGCCCCTCCACCGAGGAACTCGCAGAACGTCTGGACATGTCAGTCGACAAGATCTCTGACGCAATACAGGTATCGGGACGTCCTATATCGGTGGACGCTCCTTTTGTTGAAGGCGAAGACAACTCTCTTCTCGACGTACTCGCAAACGACGACAGTCCCATGGCCGACGCCGATCTTAATAAAGAATCTCTGTCAAAGGAGGTGGACCGGGCCTTGAAGCAACTCTACGACCGTGAACGGGAAATATTGAAGATGTTCTTCGGAATCGGCTGCCAGGAAATGACCTTGGAAGAAATAGGCGCGAAATTCGACCTTACGCGCGAACGTGTGCGCCAGATTAAAGAAAAGGCCATCAGGCGTTTAAAAGGACAGAAGAGCAAACTCTTGAAATCATACTTGGGAGAATAATCTTTTAATAATCATTCAACATACTCAGCCTATGTCAAAGAATATACTTTTGAAGATATTCCTTGTCATGGGTTTGTTGTTTTCATACGGATGCGGTCAGGTCTGGGCGAAAACAGTCAAATACAATATTAAGACAACCTCAAATTTGAGCCAGACATCCGTTAGTACCGACAGCCTGTATGATCAGGAACAATTCTTCGACAATGGAGCGTTAGTGACTATCGACGAGCGTAATTCCATAACGGAGAGCCTGTTTCCCGACAAATCCATCGACTTGTCAAAATCGCACTTCACTTGGGGCGCTGAATTTGGCTCTTCAATTGATATGTCGGCCCGTAACATGTCGACATTCGATGTGGACGTAAACCTCGGGTATAAAAACGCTTATTTCAAAGTGATAGGAGTAGGAGCCGGATTTCATCGCGGGATATCATCCGGCATAAATTTTATTCCCCTATATTTAGTGATACGCACATCTTTTCGGAAGAAGCCATCCTTGTTTTTTCTGAACGCCCAGGCCGGTTATTCTTTCAGCCGTATTCCTGATCAGGATATGCATGGGGATCTCATCTCTGCTTTGGGATTAGGAATAAATCTTACACAGTCCAGGCATGCCAAATCATATATTATACTTTCCGCCGTCGGACGTTATTTCGACAAGAAACATCAAGAACTGACAGGAATCGACGCATCGTCAATAATAATGGCTCGGCTGCAGATTGGCATCAACTTTTAACATCACACATCTATGAGAAAATCATTCATATATTCAGCCTTGACACTCATGGCATTCGCAAGTACATCACACGCCGGCGGCAACAATCCTCTGATCACCGGCACTACGGATTTATACGGCACCATGCCGTTTTCCTCTCTGACTGCATCCGATATGGAAGAAGCAGTGTTGGAAGGAATCAAACTCCAGAATCAGGAGATCGACGCCATTGTAAATCAAAAAAGCATTCCTACTTTTGAGAATACAATCGTTGCTCTGGACCGCAGCGGAGAAGTTCTGAACCGCGCTATTCTCGCGCTCAGCAACATAGAATCAGCCAACGGCACCCGTGATATTATGGATGCAATGACGCGAGTGACTCCAGTCCTGTCAAAACATTCCACCGATATCATGCTGAATGAAGGCCTGTGGAACCGCATAAAACAAGTCCACGAGTTAGCCGGCAAAGACACTTCCCTTTCTGCCGAGGATCGTAGACTCATCGACAAAACATATGACAGTTTTGTGATATCCGGAGCAAACCTTCAAGGTGAGGACCGTGATAAGTTTCGTAAACTTCAGGCGGAACTGTCTGATCTCAACGTTAAGTTTTCTCAAAATGTCACCAACGCGATGAAAGACCCAGAACGTCGCATGTGGCTTACCGAAGATCAGCTCGGCGGCATCCCGGCCTCTATAAAAGAGGCTTACAGATCTGCGGCCGCGGACGCACTTAAAGCTGATAATAAACCTGATGACGGGTCTTTATATCTTGTCACAATCTATCGTCCCAGTTATTCCCCTTTCATGACATACAGCACCAACCGCGATTTACGCAAGCGGCTGTACAATCTTTACAATACAACCAACATCGAAGGACAATACGACAACACCCAGATTCTAAAGGACATCGCAAATATCCGTCTGGAGATTGCAAAGCTGATGGGCAAGAAAAATTTCGCTGAGTACAAGCTTCAGAATACTATGGCCAAAACTCCAGAGGCCGTCATGGAATTTTTGGAGGACCTTAATAAAAATTATACCGAACCCATGCGCCGCGAGATAAATGATCTTCAGGATTATGCCCGCAAAACCGAAGGCGCGGACTTCACGTTGCAGCCTTGGGATTATTCCCATTGGTACGACAGAATGAAAAATGACCTGTATGCCTTCAACGAAGAAGACATGAAACCTTATTTCGAACTGAACAATACCATAAAAGGGGTTCTGGGATTGGCAACTAATCTATACGGTTACACATTCAAGGAAAACAAGAATATAGATGTGTATCATCCTGATGTCAAAGTATTTGAAGTATATGACCGGAATAAGGATCTTCTGGGTATACTCTATGCCGATTTCTTCTATCGCGAGACAAAGCGCCCAGGCGCATGGATGACTGAATTCCGTTCCGAGTCCAAGGATGAAAAGGGTACTCGCACAGTGCCTCTCATATCAATAGTTTGCAATTTTTCAAAACCTGTCGGAAACAATCCGGTTCTGTTAAATACAGATGAAGTCAATACATTCCTTCATGAATTCGGACACGCTTTGCATGGATTGTCAAGCCAGGCCACTTATCCTTCATTGGCCGGAACAAACGTAGATCATGACTTTGTTGAGCTTTTCTCCCAGTTCAATGAAAACTATCTGACGCGTAAGGAATTTCTCGATACATTCGCGAAACATCACAAGACCGGCAAGAAAATGCCTAAGGAATTGATAGAGAAATTAATTGCATCATCGCAATTCGGAGCCGGCTATCAGACAATGCGCCAGCTCGGTTTCGGATATCTTGACATGGCATATCATACTATACAAGAACCCCTGCGTGCATCCGCTTCAATCAAGAATTTTGAGGAGAAGTCCCTGGATCCAGTGCGCATTTTCCCAGCAGTCGACAAAGGCATGATCTCACCGAGCTTCGCACATATTTTTGATGGCGGTTATGCAGCCGGCTACTATGGTTACAAGTGGGCGGAAGCTCTTGACGCGGACGCTTTCGCAGCGTTCAAGGAAAACGGAGTGTTCGACCGCAAGACAGCGGACAAGTTCCTGAAAATGCTCCAAAGCGGAGACACTGCGGATCCTATGACACTGTATGTTGAATTCCGTGGCAAAAAGCCGACCACTGACGCTCTCCTTGAACGCGACGGAATCAAATGACTCGTTTTCATAAATTAATCATACATATCACCCATATTCCAATGAAAACACGAGAAGAATTGATAGACGATCTACTGAATCTGGCTTTCGCCGAGGATATTGGCGACGGCGACCATACTACTCTGTCCACCATCCCCGCCGACGAGATGGGGCGCTCGCATCTTATCATAAAAGAAGACGGCGTATTGGCAGGTGTGGCCATGGCCGAAAAGGTCCTGCACAAAGTGGATCCGTCCATCAAACTTGACATATTCATCACAGACGGCACGTCGGTGAAAAAAGGCGATGTCGCCTTCATAGCCGAAGGCCCGGTCCGTTCCTTGCTGATCGCAGAGCGGACAATGCTGAACATTATGCAGCGAATGAGCGGTGTTGCCACAATGACGGCAAAATACCAAAAAGAACTGGAGGGATTGCACACCAAGGTATTGGATACCCGCAAAACGACTCCCGGTATGCGTATTCTTGAAAAAGACGCCGTCGCTATGGGCGGAGGTAAGAATCATCGTATAGGGCTGTTCGACATGATTCTGATCAAAGACAATCACATTGATTTTGCCGGAGGTATTGAAAAAGCAATCGATCGTGCAAGAGAATATTGCGATAAGAACGGCAAGGATCTTAAGATAGAAGTTGAAGTGCGCAGTCTTGACGACATAAGACGTGTACTTGCACATGGCGGTGTGGACCGTATCATGTTCGACAATTTTACTCCAGAACTAACTCATGAGGCTGTCCAACTCGTCAATGGAGCCGCAGAGACTGAATCTTCGGGAGGCATCACATTGGAGACATTGCGTTCTTACGGCGAGGCCGGTGTGGATTTTATCTCTGTCGGAGCGCTTACTCATAGCGTAAAATCCTTGGACATGTCCTTCAAAGCAATGTAAGACACTCATCTCGACATGATAGACAAGCAAAAGCAAGGCGCCTCCAACCGCGAGTGGGGCGCCTTTGCTGAAAATAAGGCCGCGGAATATCTCAGATCCAACGGATATATTATTCGTGAACAAAATCTGTTGCTAGGTCATATCGAGATTGATATAGTTGCGGAAAAAAACAATGAGATCATATTCATTGAGGTGAAAGCCCGCAATGGAGAAAATGAAGATCCCGCGGAGGCCGTGGACACCAAGAAAAGAAACAAGATGATAGCGGGAGCCAACATCTATCTGAGCCACCTAAAATACGATTATTATTGGAGATTCGACATTATAACACTTACAGGGACTCCTAAATCTTATACAATTGATCACTTTCCCGACGCCTTTTATCCCCCTTGCAGAACAAGAGGCTCCAAAAGACGTTGATTCAATTCTGGAATTATTTCCGAAACTGTGCCAATACGATTGCTGTGGCGACGGACACATTGAGGGACTCGCCATGATTTGAGGTAGCAGGAGGTATATTCAAGCCAACGGTGACCAGTCTTCGTACCGAAGGGCTGATCCCGGTGCCTTCATTCCCCATTATAATAAAGCCTCGTGTTTGGAGATCGGTTGTAAATATATCGTCGCCATCAAGAAAAGTTCCGTATACAGGCACGTCTTTATGTTCTGTAATGACTCTCTCAAGATCACAATAATGCACCCGTACAGCCCCGAGGGATCCCATTGTGGCCTGCACAACTTTCGGATTATAACAATCCACAGTGTCATAAGAAGCGAACACATCAAATATCCCAAACCAATGGCAAGTTCGGATTATAGTTCCGAGGTTTCCGGGATCACGCACCCCGTCAAGCATCAAGAATAACTTATTTTCCTCCACTTCAGGCATTTCTATGTCCGGAATATTAAAGACCGCCATAAAAGGCGACGGTGTTGTAAATCCTGACAATCCTTTCATTTCCGAGTCACTGGCTTCATAAACCGTCTGGGCTTCGACGCGTAATTCTGATGGGACTTCTGCTCCGGGACCGATTATAAGCGCTTCCATAGAAAAATATCTTGACATATCCGTCACAGCTTTCAGCCCCTCTACTGTAAACAATCCGTGACGTCTGCGCATCTTCAGGCTTTTCAAGTTGCCGTACAGAGCATATTTTGTTCTTGATAACTTCATGGATACAAAATTAAAAATAGTTCTGCTTATTTCAAAAATATTCATTAACTTTGTGGGAATAATGCGTGTCGGCCGCCCATCTGGAATACATGCCTTTTGACAAGACGGTCAACGCAACAACGGCCAAGGAGATTAATAATCGCATCCAAGCGGTTGCTCAAGAACATAAAAATAAATGAAATATATAGGAGCACATGTCAGCGCGCAGGGAGGTGCACAAAACACACCTAACGCAGCCGCAAGCATCGGAGCGAAAGCTTTCGCTCTCTTCACCGGATTTAGCAACCGCTGGTCATCCAAGCGACCTACGACAAAAGCCATTGACGCTTTTAAAGAAAATTGTGAAAAAGCAGGTTTTTCTCCCGATCATATTCTACCTCACGACAACTTTCTTATAAATCTCGGCAGTCCGGACGCCGATAAACTGGCTATGTCCCGTGAATCCTTTCTTGACGAGATGGAACGTGTGAAACTGTATGGATTGACTATGTTGAACTTTCATCCTGGATCACATCTAAAGGCAATTTCAGAGGACGAATGTCTGGACCGTATCGCGGAAAGCATCAACATCACATTGGACAAAATCCAAGGAGTCGCGGCAATTCTCGAAACCACAGCCGGGCAAGGATCCAACATGGGCTGGCGTTTCGAACATCTTGCGCACATCATAGATAAAGTAGAGGACAAAACACGCATAGGCGTTTGTTTAGATACTTGCCATTCACATTCCGCCGGTTATGATCTTGCGACTCCTGAAGGCTATGAAGATACGTGGAGGCAGTTTGATGAAATCATAGGCCTCCATTATCTCAGGGCGATGCATCTCAATGACAACATGAGAACTCTCGGATCGCATATTGACCGTCATGCATGCATAGGTGAGGGTTCACTGGGACGTGCGTTTTTCTCGCGACTGATGAAAGACTCACGTTTCGATAATATTCCCCTTATACTCGAGACTCCTGATCCTGACAGATGGAGCGAAGAGATAGCCTGGCTTTACAGTCAGACCGAATCCGACGATATAGCCGATTAATTACAACAACCTTATAAATCTTATGAAACAAAAACCGGATTTAAGCTTTTGGAAACTTTGGAATCTGTCTTTCGGATTCTTCGGCGTACAGATCGCCTATGCGCTTCAGAGCGCCAATGTTTCCCGTATCTTCACCACAATCGGTGCGGATCCCCATGACTTGAGTTATTTTTGGATACTTCCTCCGTTGATGGGTCTAATCGTACAGCCACTGGTGGGAATGTTCTCCGACCGTACTTGGAACCGCTTCGGACGTCGTCTCCCCTACCTGATTCTCGGAGCCACTATCGCAGTCTTTGTGATGTGCATGCTTCCTAATGCAGGATCTTTCCATTTCACCGTCCAAAGCGCTATTCTGTTCGGTCTCGTCGCTCTAATGCTGCTCGACACATCGATCAACATGGCGATGCAGCCTTTCAAAATGCTTGTCGGAGACATGGTCAACGAAAAACAGAAAGGAAAAGCCTACTCAATTCAGTCATTCCTCTGCAATGCTGGATCTGTGGTGGGATTCATTCTGCCGTTTGTGTTGGTTTGGTTCGGGCTTCAAAATACAGCGCCCACCGGGCAAGTTCCCGAGACTGTAATCTGGTCTTTCTATATCGGTGCCGCAGTGCTTCTGATATGCGTGATCTACTCTTTAATTAAGATCAAAGAGTGGCCTCCTAAAGTGTATAACGAATACAACGGCATTGTGGAGAATGCCGAGAAGAAAGAGAAAAAATCAAATCTTATTGTTTTGCTGCGTGATGCGCCTTCCACATTCTGGACAGTAGGTCTTGTTCAGTTTTTCTGCTGGTTCGCCTTCCTGTTCATGTGGACATACACCACAAATACAGTGGCTCACAATGCCTTCAACACTCCTGAGACTCAAAGTTACCAAGGTATAGCGGTCAGCGACGCGCAATTCGACGGTAAATATCTCATAGCCAATGATACGACCATAATCATAGATCATGGCAAAAAAGTCAGTGATTTCCTTGAGACGCATGATGGATCGTTCAAACTGACCACCGCCGACATCGTGAACCGTCTTCCGGACGGTACGCTCGACATGGGCGACACACAGTCTTATACCATTGACTCTGCCGCGGATTGCCGATATGTCACCAGCACCGTCCTCGACGCTTCAAGTCCTGAATATAATGAGGCCGGCAACTGGGTAGGCGTCCTGTATGCCATTCAGGCACTCGGATCGGTGGTATGGGCCGTAGTTCTTCCCCGCTTCCGCAGCCGTAAATTTTCTTATACTCTCAGTCTGATTCTGGGTGGTATCGGATTCATTCTTACAGCATTCATGACCGATCCTTATCTGCTGGCCATAGCATTCGTTCTCATCGGTTGCGCATGGGCAGCTATGCTGGCATGGCCGTTCACGATCCTTACGAACTCCTTGCATTCAGGAAATATCGGAACGTATCTCGGACTGTTCAACTGCACTATCTGCCTACCGCAGATTATCGCCGCGTTAGTGGGAGGATGGATTCTGACCCTCCTCAGCACACCCGGGCAGCTTGCTCCGGAGTATCTGATGATGATGATTGCGGGTATCTCCTTGATAATCGGATCGCTTTGTGTCGGATTCATCAAAGAAGGCGGCAAAAAAGAAGAAAAGGTACAGGAGAATCCTGTAATATCTGAAAATATATGATATGATTAATTG
>USIY01000002.1 GCA_900554845.1 uncultured Bacteroidales bacterium
CAATACAATGACGTTGTAACGGAACATATCTCTGATTAAATCCGATATATCGATTCCGAACAATTGTTTATATTACATGGCACATCCAATGGACTATATCAAATATTACCGCTGTAACGCCTTATAGGCGCGGCATGGCATATCATAACAATGGAAAATAATTTGACTATCAGCCCATATTTTGTATGTGACTACTGTAACGTGTAATAATTTAGAACATTTGCATAAACAGATATGGATTTTCGCAAATTACTCACCCGCTCATTATCGGGACTAATATATTGTCTGATTATTGTTCTCGCTATATATCTGGGGTCATTGGGAGTCGCCGTACTGGCTGCGCTCCTGTCCTCCTTGGCATGTATTGAATTCGCGAAAATATCACATGATTCCGGTTCGAAATATCATATACCTTTACTAACCGACATCACATCATGCATTCTATTAAGTTTCACTCCTGTCAGTCCAATTCTGGCGTTAGGATGGCTTTCAGTAATGATTGTCAGGTTTGTGGAACAATTATACATTAAAGAAAAGGATCCGGTAAGGGACCTCGCACACTCGATACTTGTGCAAGGATGGATAGCCGTTCCGTTGTTCCTTATGAGTCTGATCGCGGAATTATGGCAGCCTATGATAATATTGGCCATATTCCTGTTCATATGGATTAATGATACCGGTGCATACCTGATAGGGTCTATTTTCGGAAAGCATCGATTATTCGAACGCATTTCTCCTAAAAAATCCTGGGAAGGATTCATTGGGGGTATGGCTTTCAATCTCGGCTTCTCGGTTCTGTGCTTCTTCTTCGGAAAACATTTCTTCGGTTTGCAGGACGCCAATGTCTGGATATGGATTGGACTCGCCGTTATCGTTACTGTGTTCGGCACTTGGGGCGATCTCATAGAATCAATGATCAAACGTACGCTGAAGATCAAGGACAGCGGCAATCTTATTCCAGGCCATGGAGGCATCTTGGACCGCATCGATTCCTTGCTCCTTGCCCTTCCGGCAACGTTCATTTATCTCTGCATATTAGAAATGACAATGCTATAAATAGAGCTGATCGCCTCAAAAAGAATGTTATAACTCTATAATACAGAAATATTCAACTACAAATTGATATCAAGTTGAAATTCTTCCTCAAAATTTACTGCTGAAATATTTGCAAATTCCAGAAAAAAGCAGTAATTTTGCATCGCAATTCGGGAACGATAGCATGGTTCGTTAGCTCAATTGAATAGAGCATCTGACTACGGATCAGAAGGTTGCAGGTTTGAATCCTGCACGAATCACGAAGGGAGTTCAAATGAACTCCCTTTTCATTTATATCCATCAATGCGGCAGCTCCGAGGTTTCAGAAACTTTGGAACTGCCGCATTGATCAATCATCAAGAAAATGTTTCAATACCTGACGGTAGGAATTGAATATTTTAGACTTCGAAACAAAGCCCACATATTTTCCATGGTCCACAACCGGAAGATTCCAGGCATTGGTTTTGTCAAAAGTATTCATCACTTTGTCCATTGGCTCCGATATATCCACCATTGCCGGAGCAGCCGTCATGAAGCGTGAAACATGCATCTTCTTATATAAGTCCGTACGGAACATTATATTGCGGATGTCATCCAGCAGCACGACTCCTTTCAAATTTCCCTCGTCATCCACTACTGGAAATAGATTTCGCTTGGATATCGATATTACATCCACCACCTCCTTAAGATTCATGTCCGGCTTTACCGTCTTGAAATCCTTCTCAATAATCTTATCCATCTTCATAAGGGTAAGAACGGCCTTGTCCTTCTGATGCGTTAGCAAATCACCGGTTTCGGCCAGTCGCATAGTATAGATACTGTATGGCAAAAACAACTGGATTGTAAGATATGCAAGCACTGAGACGATAAGCAAAGGTAAAAACAGATTGTAACCACCTGTCATTTCGGCCGTAAGGAATATAGCCATCAACGGCGCGTGCATGACTCCGCTCATGACCCCGGCCATTCCCATTAACGTGAAATTCTTCTGTGACAGCGTGAAGCCGAGATCAAGATTGTTCAATATGTATGCGAATAAAAAACCGGTCAAGGCTCCTACAAACAGAGATGGCGCGAAAGTTCCTCCCACTCCTCCGGCACCGTTGGTGGCCGATGTAGCGAAAGCTTTCATCAAGGTTATGGCTACTATAAAAAGAATTATGAACCATACATTGTCTCTGTCCACGTAGAATGCCGTTCCGTTCAATACGTTGCTGACATTTCCGTCCAACAATTCATTGATAGTCCCGTATCCCTCCCCATACAGCGGTGGAAACACAAAAACCAATCCTGCTATCAATATGCCTCCGATAGCGATTTTCCAACCTTGCGATTTAATGCGCCGGAATATCGTCTCCATAAAGAACATTACCTTGGTAAAATAAAACGACATCAAGCCGCATACTATACCCAAAGCGATGGAGAAAGGTATTCTATTTGTCGTAAACGCTTCCGACTGGGAGAAAAAGAACTCTGCGTTATAACCTTCCAGGACATATGCCACCGTCGCCCCGGCGATCGATGAGATCATCAACGGCATTACCGTCACACCGGTCAGGTCAATCATCAGAACTTCCAAAGTAAACAACATACCTGCGATAGGGGCACGGAAAATTCCCGCTATCCCTGCGGCGGCACCGCACCCCACAAGAACCATAAGAGTCTTGGGCGACAGCCGGAACGCCTGCCCGACATTGGATCCAATAGCCGCTCCAGTATATACAATCGGACCCTCCGCTCCTACCGATCCGCCGAATCCGATGGTTATCGACGATGCAATAAGCGAAGCATACATGTTTTTCTTCTTCAGACGCGATTTATTTCGCGATATGGCATAGAGTACTTTTGTAACTCCGTGCGATATATTGTCCTTTACTACGTATTTTACAAACAAGACCGTAATCAATATGCCCGCCAACGGATACACCAGATACAGATAGTTGACATCCGTCGCGGAAAAACGTGACGTCAGGGTTTGAGAAATCAGATGAATAAGATATTTCAACAGTTGGGCTGCGAATCCTCCTATCACTCCGACTATCAAAGCCAACATGACCAAAAGGGTCTTCTCCTTAATGTGGTGCTCGCGCCATATCACCACACGCATCCACCAGTCAGTGAATTTATTATGAGTCTCTTTATATGCCATTCACCTTATCCTTAATTCCACGATTTATACTTATTCATTTCCCCTCGCCGATCGCCACAGTGCGCACCGTGTATGCCAATATCTTCAAATCCGTGAGAATTGACATATTGTTCAGATATATGATGTCAAACCTTGACCGCTCTACCATTTCTTCTACAGTTGACGCGTATCCGAACTTTACCATACCCCATGACGTTATTCCGGGTCTGACTTGAAATATCAGTCCATAATATGGAGCTCGCTCCATTATCTGATTGATGTAGTATTCCCTTTCAGGCCGTGGTCCGACCAACGACATGTCCCCTTTCAATACATTCCAGAATTGAGGCAATTCATCAAGACGATACTTACGCAACACCTCTCCGACATGCGTAATTCGGCTGTCGTTATCGGTTGTCAATTGAGGGCCTCCGGATTCCGCATTCTCATACATGGATCTGAATTTATATATCCGAAAGGGCTTCCGATGTCTGCCTATCCGCTCCTGACTATATATTACAGGCCCTGCAGAAGAACACTTAACAGCTATTGACAATATAAGATACAGAGGACTTAACAATATCAAGGCCAGAAGCGAGATAAATATGTCACCGCATCGCTTTATATTCTGTCCGAAATCACTTATGCTCGGAGAGGACAAATCAACGAACGGAGTCCCTAAAATGTCCCCCATCTTTATGTTTGCGGTGACATAAGACAATGTATCGGGTGCTATTTTTATCGAGATGTCCAAGGTGATCAGCTTATCGAGAATACGCATCACTTTCCGGTCATCTTTCGTTTCCGTTGCGATGATTATATTGTCCGGTTTCATGACTCTGCAAACTTCCGTCACCTCATCGTAGTCCCAGATCTTTTCATTTTCAACGACCCTGTTCTCACCGGGCAAATGCACGAACCCAAGCACCTTTGTAGCCGCTGTCCCTTTACTTTTCCTAAGCTGCACGGCCATTTCCGCAGCAGACGTTGAATCGCCTACGATTATCGCGGTATATGTGACTTCTCCATTCTTTAGCTTCCGTAGAAACAAACCGTTGATAATAATACGCCCGGAGTATATAAAGACGAACAACAGAACCGTCAAGGCGAGGATCAATATATAGTATTGATGCTTCGCCACAGCATCGTTCAGCAACAACAACAACAATACAATTATACTTCCGGCGACTGCACCGGCCAAGGTATTGGACACTATTCCCAGTCTTGACTTCTGGAACGGTTTGTTATAAAATCCTGATATCACGTACAACATCACCATACATACCGGGAACAATAACTGTTCCAGTATTATCTTGCCGTCCAATATAAACGCACACATGGACAAGCCGGATATGGAGCTATTGTAAAGCAACTGGTAGCGAAACAGATTGAACGCGACAAAAGCTATCGCCGACATCATTAAGTCCGCGACCACATACCTGGCTCGTTGAGTATTGGAAGTGCAGATATTCCCGGTCATGATTCACAACGTTGCAGAATACCCAACATTTCCGCACCTATCTTAAAAAAAGTCTGACGATAATCATTAGGACGGACCACTTCACCGTTCCATACCACGATATCTATGTCCACAGGCACATCGCCACGTTTACGCGCCACCGCATCACGTCCGGAAACTAATTCAATATGTTTTGTCAATGATTTAAGCTCATCGGCAGTCAAATTGATTTTGCCAGCGATAACCGCGTTCATATAAGGACGTCCTGTGCCATATATTTCCGGAGTCTCATATATATCCGAGACAGCCGCATCTTCCAGCATGCCACACATCCGTGACAATGCGGCCGCAACACGTTCTTTACGGGGCGACATATTGCTGCCTATACTCAATACCACCTCGTTCATATCAGGATCCGTCACTTTCTTTTTAATGTAAACACCGTGATCTCAGGCGTCGCCCCTATTCGCATCGGAATCGCTACTTCTCCGGCACCGATATTCACATACAGATGCATCGGCGTTCCATCTTTGGACACGTCATCGTACATCCCTCCCCAATAATCGTATCTTAAAGCGGCCGGCGAAAACTTATGCCCGAACAAATTCAACTGCATTTGCATGGCATGTGTATGTCCTGACAAAGTAAGGTCAATGTTACTCTCCTTTCTTACTTCACGTGACCAATGCTCTGGATTGTGCGTCATCAGCAACTTGAAGTTACCGTCGTACAAACCTTTTTTCCCTGCGCCGGATGGATAGGCTTTCTTTAAATCTCCATACTGGCCGAACGGAGGTTCACCCCAGTTCTCCACACCTATCAATACTATCGAGTCATTGTCACGACGCAGATAGGTATGCTCATTGTTCAGTAATTTCCATCCCATCTGTGTCTGCCAAGCCGCCAGAAGAGCATTATTGGTGTCTCTCTGTCTTGGATTCGGCCAGTCCATATAATCTCCGTAATCATGATTGCCCAATACGGAATAGATCCCGTCAGTGGCTTTCAACCGACTCAACACAGTCAAGAATGGTTGCAATTCGGAAGTCTGTCTGTTGACGATGTCTCCGGTGAACAATATGGCGTCGGCTTTTAATCCGTTTACCGATTCCACAAGTTTTGAAACAAAAGCAGTGTCCTCACCCCATGTTCCGGTATGCAGATCGCTGATCTGGACAATTCTGTAATTGTCAAAATGTACGGGGAGACGTTGGGATACGACAGTCTCTTCATTTACCTTTATCTCATGACGAGTAACCGCGACCCCCCACCACATTACTATGAAAACCAAGACAGCCAAAGGCAAGCCCAACATGGATCCATAATTCACGAGACGGTGTGTGCCTATATTTATCAATCGCCCTATCAGCGAACATATCGTATATATCACCTTCGAAGCGAATATCGATAAATACGTGAACAGAAGCCACATCACCGGATTGATATTTTGATCCACCTCACGTTTGGGCAGACAGATCGCTATTATCAGCAAAGCCCAACATGGTATACAAGTCGCTATGTAAATCCAAATATTTCTGGTCCTTCGGCGACGTGAACTGGCCTTGGCCACATCCGACAGAATATATAAATCTATCAGAAGAGTCAGTACGGACACAATTATAATATTAATCAGCGGGAGTCTCATCGGCCATCATTTTTATTAAAGGTCACTCCATTCCGCCAAAAATGGTTTTTAATTTGTTTTTCAGCGGATTAGCATACATTGTCAGCATCATCTCAAGCATATATAGACGTTCATCCTCCGTCACATCCTCAAGATCTACTTTTGACAACTGTCTGTCGAAGTAATCCATAACTTCTTTACGTTCCGTCTCATTGTATTTGCCTTCAAATCGTAACGTATGGTTCAGGAGATCATAAGCCACATAATTGATCGGGAAAATCTCATAACTGCGATGTATGGCCTGGTCAATGATGCAGCCCACATATTTAGCGGCGGTATTGATGTCTTGGAATTCCCCGATTTGGTCCAGTTTGTTGTTGATTCGAGGAGTCAATTGGAAATGTACGCGACCCTTGAACTGCAACAGACCGGTTTCCATACTGAAGAGGTCATCGCGCTGTGACTTCTTGAAATCCGGATTACGGCGACGCAGCAGGAATTCCTTGGCCTTCAGGTAATCGTTCGGATCGAACTCGTAACTTATGGATATCGGCATCAGGTTGATCTCGCGCAGATGGTCCAGGAATGTTCCCTCTCCGGCTATTCCGAGCATCTTAACAAGCGATTCCTGAGTCTTGTCGGAACTGTCTTTTGCCCTACCTTCCCGTTGCGCTATCCAGATGCTCTCATGTTTTTCCAAAACTGCATAATGAATATAAGCCGACAGTTTCTTGGCGGCAAGCAGCCCTTCACGAAGTCCGGTATTACGCTTTACTATAAACGATTTATTCAGACGCACCAGGTCCGTAATCCAGTCGAACACAAGCAGATTATTGCCGATTGCCACTTCCGTGGTTCTCAATCCGTGGCGCAACAATGCCAGGTTAAGGAAAGAAGCATCAAGCACTATATCACGATGATTGGTGATAAAGGCATAATTTGTGCCAGGATTGTAATATTTTATACCTCCCAACGATATGCCGCCGGTTGTGGTTTTGGCAAGCATCTCAAGAAACGGATACATTACCTGATGCTGGAAATCATGCTTGTTGTCGATTTTCAGCAGCTCCTCCATCAACGCCGGAATCTCTTCTTCCGGCATGACATATTTAATGGCATGCAGAAAACCTGGATCGCGAACCAACGATTCCATCTTTTCATGAAACAGTGAATCATCGTAGGGAGAGATATCACTGAAATCATAATCCCGTAAATTACTCATATCTCTGGGTGTATAATTTCTATATAAATCAGCGATTCTCTTTATCCGAACCGCTCGTAATGGGCCGAACGTATTTCATTCAGGCCATTATTCCCACAAAAATAACAAAAAAAAGGACACTATCCAAATTCATTGCCGTACGACACCATTATTTACGAGGATTGATTGCCCTGCGTTTACTGTGAGTATCTGAACGCACGCCACTTATCAAACAGTCCAGTCATGTCCTGTGGAACCGGAGCCTCGAAATCCATTTCCTGACGGGTATGAGGATGCTTGAATCCCAATGTTCTGGCATGAAGGGCCTGCCGCGGACATTGGTTGAAACAATTCTCCACGAACTGCTTGTACTTCGCGGTCGGAGTCCCCTTCAGGACACGGTCCCCTCCATATCGTTCATCATTGAACAAAGGATGTCCCTCGTGTTGAAAATGTACTCTTATCTGGTGTGTGCGCCCTGTTTCCAGCACACATTTAACAATGCTGACATACCCGAAGTCCTCCAGAACTTCATAATGCGTCACCGCGTGCTTCCCCTTTGAAGGATCTTTCATTACGGCCATCTGCAAGGCGTTCTTAGGATTGCGCCCGATATTGCCTGTGATTGTACCCTTGGATTCCGGCATTGATCCCCATATCATAGCCACATATTCACGACGTGTGGTCTTGTTGAAGAATTGTTTGCCCAGATCCGTCTTGGCCTCCGGAGTTTTAGCCACGACAAGCAGCCCCGAAGTGTCCTTGTCGATGCGATGCACCAGACCAAGGCGTGGATCGTTCACGTCATAATTCTCATTGTCCCGGAAATGCCATGCCAACGCGTTTACAAGAGTTCCCGTCCAATTTCCGTGGCCCGGATGGACCACCAGACCGGCCTGTTTGTTCACCACCAACACGTAATCGTCTTCATAAACGATATCCAATGGAATGTCCTCGGCAATGATTTCATAATCGTACCGCGGACGGTCCATAACGACCGACACCGTGTCGCCGGGCTTAACTTTATAGCTTGATTTTACAGGTTTGCCGTTTACAATGACACATCCGGCGTCAGCGGCTTGCTGCACTCGGTTTCTCGACGTACGTTCAAGTCGGTCCGTCAGAAACTTATCGACACGCAGCAACTGTTGCCCGGGATCGGCTACGAAGCGAAAATGTTCATAGAGTTCCCTCCCGTTGTCATCCACAAAGTCCGCCTGCCGTTCAAGGGAATCTTCTGTCTCTGTATCCATCAGAAATATTGATTTGTCTCTTGTTCCGGTTCCTTTTCAGGCTCCTTGGATTCCTCATATACGGGACTTGCGGACACTTCTTCATTTCCCGTCACATTCTCTTCCGGATAGGATGTCGCGCTTTGGTCGTCATATATATTCAGCAACTCAGCGTTGCGCAATGAGTCCTGAAGGTCGTTCAGACGGCCGTCCGACACTTCCATAGTCACTTGTGAATTAACGGGAACTTTCTGCATCTTGCGCACGGCTCTTCCATTAGCAAGAATCTTCACAACCCTGTCTGAGGCCCCGAGGACCTTGACCATGCGGATATTCTTAAAACCGAGCTCTTCAAGCTTGGCTCTGGCAGAACGGTAGGAAACTCCCTTCATGGCATATTCCGAAGGATGGTTGTCATCGTCTATGATCACCTCTTTGGGATGCACCGCGTTGATATACAGGAATACCTTCCTGCCCGGTTTGACCACCGAATTAGCCTTGGGAAATTGCTCTATCACAAAACCGGGGCGCACGTCCTCGCGATACAATGAATCGCGAATGTCCACTTTAAGGCCGCTGTTGTGAAGTTTATTCACGGCCTCTGTGTACGACATGTTCTCTACACGCGGCACGGTCAAAGTACGTCCATGCTTTGTAAACAGCGCTATCGTCAGATATGCGGCATATATTCCCAACATACTTATAACTAAAATTATAAGTATATTGGCAATTACCGGATGCCGATCTACGAATCCGCTTCCCCAGCTGTATGAATGGTCCTCGTCGTTACGTCTCAATTCCTGTGTGATTTTTTAGATTCCAAAATTAACACTTTTTATTGACATTTGCCAAATTCGCCCCCTATTAATTGCATTTTTCTCATTGCATCCGCCAAGTTTCATGAAAGTTAATCGCCAACAATAGAATATAAAATTTCAATTACACAATTTCAATTATGCAAATTCAATAATGTAATTTCAATAATACAATTTCAATGATAGCAGAATAAATCATTATTTGCGAGAACTTCCAATTACGTACTCTTAATGGAGCGGCGATGTCCGCATCGCCATACAATAGCAGCGCAGAGGCTCGAAACGTATATTTTTCAAAAGGCATTTTGTCCGATTATTGTGCGTCTACGAAGAGACTGCACTACTATTTCAATTACGGGTGCCCATAACCATTTTTTCCTCTTTGAATCCGGGAGAAGCTATCTTTAGCACCACTTTACCCGGCTCATGTGTGGATCGGAGGATTACAGTTGCGAGGCCTTCATAAAGGCTTCTGGAATTTCCGGTAAAGAGTTCGTCGCTTGTGTTGTCTCCGTTGATGACTCCGACTATCTCGGCCGGTCCTTCGACAGTAAAAGTCAATTTGTTACGCGAGGAAATATCGCGACGTCCTTTGCCGTCCACACCCTGCACCCGAATATGCTGAAGATCCATGCCGTCGGCTTTCCAGTCGACGTTGTCAGCATCGGCGCGCAACTTAACGGCTTTGCCGCTAGTTTCTATCTTATGACGCGCCACAGGAGACTTGTCGCCGTCATTGTAAGCAATAGCCTCAATTTTACCCGGAACATATTCAACATCCTCCCAAAGGATACGGTTGCGCTGCTTGCTGTCGGTTCTGTCGTTGCGTTTTCTGCCCAATGAACGACCGTTGACTTTCAGCTCCACCTCGTCGGCATTGGTATAGGTATAGAGTTTAAGCCGGCTGCATTCAGGGAAATTCCAATGGTCGGACAATCGCTTACCACCCATCATGACATCATTCCACATATATGGCTCGGTATCCTCATAAACAGCGATATGAACAAGAGGTTCGTCCTCCTTAAAATAACTTCTCAAAAAATAGGCGTTGGGCTTTGGCTCTAATGATATGTCGAACACACCCTGTTGCCATCCTTTGGCAGGCCATCCCGCCGATTCACCCAGATAATCTATCATACCCCAGTAGGCCAGTCCCACAACCTTGTCAAGGTCCATGTCAAAATAATTGGGACCCATATTGGATGTGTTGGCCTCGCTTTGATAAAATATCATCCAGGGAAAATTCCGGCTGTCGACCGGAAAATACATATAACGGTAGTTGTATGCCGCGATATCCGTCTCTAAAGCCAACGGAGCGGGCAAAGAATCGGTTTTCTCGTCACGGCCACGCGGATGCATAGCAACCGTGACAGGCCGTGTCCTGTCGAAACGGTGAAGCAACGTCTTCTGCATTTTGTAAGGGGTCACTCCCCAATCTGCATATGGGATGTCCCACAGCAGCTGGAGTTCGTTGCCGAGGCTCCACATCACGACGCTCGGATGATTCCTGTCCCGTTTCACCCACTCAGGCACATCCTTAGGCCATTGTTCCATCCAATCCTTGCGGCCACCGGCGTACTGCTTAAGCCATTTGTCATACAGTTCATCCACCACCAAGATGCCGTACTCGTCACACAGATCCATCAGCGACTCGCTATAGGGATTGTGCGAACACCTGATATGATTGAATCCGAATTCCTTCAGCAATTGCAGGCGTTTCTCCATGGCGCGAGGATATGCGGCCGCACCCAATGCTCCGAGAGTGTGATGGTTTGCGATGCCTTTCAACAGAACTTTTTTGCCGTTCAATTTAAAGCCATACTGCGGCGAATATTCTATTTTACGGACCCCAAAACGCGCTGCCGTCTCATCAGCCACGCTACCGTCCGGCTTGTACAACGTAATTGTGGCCGTGTATAAGTTGGGATTCTCGCAATCCCATAGCTTGGGCTCTTGCAAAACAAAACTGTCGAGATGGTATTCCTTAATCTTTTGCTTCGCGTTGAACGGATGCTTTTCCATGCTATTGTACACCTCATTTCCGTTCATGTCGCGTATTACAGCTTTCAATGCCAAAGAATCCAGTCCCTGAACATAATTTGCGATTTCAGCCTGAATGTTCACCACCGCACGATCTTTTCCCGCCTCGGGTGTAGTGATGTAAAGAGGATGCCGCTCAAAATATAATTGCGGATCGGTAATCTTTAAATTGACGTCCCGGTATAAACCGCCGCCTGTATACCACCGGGAATTTTCCGGCTCGCCGGTATCGGCCTTTACCGCTATCAGATTCTCCTCCCCATATTTCAATTTATCGGTGATATCGATCTCAAAACCGAGATATCCATAATCGGTCCCACCAATCCGCTCTCCGTTCAAATAGACGTCGCCGACGAGCATTATGCCCTGAAAATCCAACAATATTCTTTTTCCTTTCCAAGCCGGTTCCGCAAACAGATTCTTTCGATACCACCCGCTTCCCATTTCTTTAAATCCACGGGAACTGAGACGACTTGCCACATTCGCCACAGGATTGTCGGCGTCGGCTTTTTCATCCGCCGACGGCTTGACCCACGGCTGCGAAATCTGAAAATCATGAGGCACATTGATCGTTTCCCAGTCTTTGGTATCAAATGAGGACAGCTCAGCGCCTGACAAATCCCCTCTATGGAATAGCCAACCACTGTTTAATGAAATATATTCTGAAGCACCTGAATAAAACGATGCGCAACAAAGCACGCTCGCCATGCATATAATTTTGAATATACGGCAATCAAGGTTTGCTTTGCACTTTATTCCCTCAATTATGTCTCGATTCCGGAAGCCGGATGTAATTATCCTTGTTTTCATGGCGTTCTAAATTAGTTGTATACAAAATTAGCAAATATTTCACAATTTATAGTATAGCAACATAATCATAATGGGGAAAATAAAGAAATAAGATAGAATTCAGCTTAATATTGTATCTTTTGTTGTATATTTGCAATTTAAACGATAAAGAAATGTACACCAACAACAATTTCACGCCGAAGGCGATCAAAGGGATTATCGTGGGGATAGCAGCCCTTATAGCAGTAATAGTGGGACTTGCATTCGCAATTCCATGGTATCATGTATGGTCGCAGGAGATGGAGGGCAAAGCGGAATTCGCCAAGGCGGAGCAAAACCGAAAAATCAAAATCGAGGAGGCTAAGGCCAATCTTGAGGCTGAGAAACTGAACGCTCAGGCTGAAGTGGAACGCGCAAAAGGTGCCGCGGAGGCAATCCGCATTGAAAACGGAAGCATCACCCCAACTTATATCCAGTATCTCTGGGTTCGCCAGCAGTCAGATCTCAGCGACAAAACTGTGATCTACGTACCGACGGAGACAAATCTTCCCCTGCTGGAGTCGGCACGACTGTTGAAACAACCGCAATAAAACAGACATGGCTGAGAGTGAAAAAATACAACACGTTCACATAGACTCCCAAGAAGCCATACATGAGGCACGCCATGTAACGTGGGTCGGATTCTGGATCAATGCGGTATTGGGAGCGGCGAAAGTTGTCGGCGGCATATTTGGGCGCAGTTCCGCCCTGATTGCCGACGGCATACATTCCTTTTCCGACTTCCTCAGCGACATTGTCGTGATTATCATGGTCGGAATGGCCCGCAAACGTCCCGACATGGGCCATCAGTTCGGCCACGGCCGGTATGAAGCTCTCGCCACAGTAATTCTGTCGCTCGCGCTGATGGCCGTGTCGGTAGGTATCCTGATAGACAGCATAGACCGTATAATTATGGTATGCCGGGGCGAAACTATACCGAAACCTGCCACGGTCGCACTGATAATCATCGCCATATCCATTATTTCGAAAGAATGGCTTTTTCATTACACGATGCGTGTGGGGAAAAGAATCCACAGCGAGTCAGTGCAGGCCAACGCATGGCATCACCGCAGTGACGCGTTTTCCTCCATAGCCACACTGATCGGCGTGGCCGGCGCTATGTTCTTGGGCGAGAAATGGCGTGTCCTCGATCCTGCGGCGGCTCTCGTGGTGTCGATAATCATAGGTGTAGTAAGCGTTAAAATGATGATGCCGGCGCTCGGAGAGTTGTTGGGACGTTCCCTTACAAGCGATGAATGCCACACTATTGAAAAAGCCATTTCCAATACTCAGGGTGTAAAAGGCTGGCATTGTCTGCGCACCTTCAAAAGCGGTAATGACGCTTATGTGGAGGTCCACATCAAAGTTGACGGAGACATGAACGTAAGGGACGCACACCACATCGCCACCCTAACCGAGAACCACATTAAAGAAGCGTTGCCCGGCCTCTCTGTTCATGCCACCACCCATATAGAGCCCTTTATTTCAAAATGAATCAGCCCCAAAATATTACAACCACTAATTTTACGGCCAAATTACAGATTTTTGATTTGCATATTTTATAAAAAAGTGCTAACTTTGCAGTTCAAAGCGACCAATTGGAAATGCGCAAAATACTTAAGACCCTTTCATTGCTGGCATGTATTGCTTTGCTTTCGTCATGTACCGAATTTACCAAGGTAATGAAAAGTCGTGACGTAGATTATAAATTCGATTACGCAAAGCGTGCGTATGATGCCAAGAAATATATGCAGGCCTATCAAGTTCTGAGCGAAATCTATACCCCGCTCCGAGGAACCCCCAACGGAGAGGAGGCTTTGTTTCTTCTCGCCATGTCATGTTTCCAGAACAAGGACTACGAAAACTCAGCCGCATATTTCAAAACTTACTACACACGTTATCCCAAGGGAAAGTTTACAGAACTGTCCCGTTACTATTCCGGCTATGGCTATTATCTTGATTCCCCTGATCCTCAACTGGACCAGACTTATACGATAAAAGCCATCGAGGAATTGAAAGACTTCCTGGAGTTTTTCCCAAACAGCGAGAAAGTCCCCGAGGCTCGCGAAGCAATATTTCAGATGCAGGACAAGCTGACTCTTAAAGAGCTGCAGAACGCCCAGCTATATTACAACCTCGGCAACTTCATGGGCAACAATTACCGTTCGGCAATCATTGTGAGCGAAAACGCTCTGAAAAACTATCCCTTCTCAAAATATAAAGAAGACTTCGAGTTCCTTATCCTGAAATCTAAGTTTCAGGAGGCGCGTCAGAGTGTCGCTGAAAAAATGGCCGACCGTTACCGAGATGTCGTTGACGAATATTATTCATTTGTCAACAATTATCCGGAATCCAAAAATCTTAAAGAAGCCGAAACCATATTCCGCATAGCCGAAAAGCATGCCTCGAAATAACGAATAACCCAAAGAAGCAAACTCATAAATCATAATAGAACTTATGGATTATAAGAAAACAAATGCCCCGCTCAATACGGTGACCCGCGACATGATCGCGCTGGCCGAGCAGACCGGCAACGTCTATGAGACAGTCTGCGTTATCGGCAAGCGCTCCAATCAGATTGCCGCCGACCTCAAGAAGGAGCTGGAAAAAAAGCTGCAGGAGTTCGCAAGCACCGACAACCTCGAGGAAGTTTCCGAAAACAGAGAGCAGATCGAGATATCCCGCTTCTACGAAAAGCTTCCCAAACCTACCCTGATCGCAACTCAGGAATATATAGAGCATAAACTATATTTTTCCAATCCCGCAAAGGACCGTTCGCTTCTTGACGACTGATTCAGTCACCACGATAACAAACGCCGCAGACCTGACCGGTCCGCGGCTTTTTAAATATTATCAGAATGCCTCGTCTCCATATATTCAACCCCGAAACGGATTACGCCCTCGCCTCCGGCTCACCATATTATACGCCGCCGGCCTCCGTAATCAAAATGCGTAAGGCGATGGCGTTGTTGCCTATTGATTACGCCAATCCCGATGATGCAGTCCTTCTGCTGGATGCCGGTCCGACCGACACCGCAAATGCGGAAATACCCGTATACCGTCCCGATGACAATGTCGATTGGACAAAATATGAGGCTTGCCCGTGGGGCTGGAATCATCAGATCGCTCATTTCCTAAACGTTCATTGTCCCGGTCTCAGAGGTATCCCTTCATCATCTCAACTTGACGAGATAAGAAATTTGTCCCACCGCCGCACCACAGTACAATTCCTGAAAGAGATGGATATGCCCGGCATCACTCTGCCGAAGGAAATCAACGACATTGACGAAGCCATGGTATATTTTGAAAAATGGCGTCCAATGTTTTTCAAAGCTCCATGGAGCAGTTCAGGAAGAGGCGTGTTATACACTGCCGACCTGACGTATGAACAGACACTTCAGTGGATCAGAGGCATAATTCGTTCACAAGGAGCCGTCATGGCGGAAAAAGCATATGCCAAGTCATTGGACTTCGCCACCGAATGGACAATAGACCCGCAGGGAACACATTTCATCGGCATCTCAGTATTCGAAGCTTCGAAACGCGGAAAATATCATCGCAATTACAAAGGAAGTCAAGCTGAATTGTGGAACATGATTCCAAATCTGCGGACGGATTTAATCGAACGCCAACGGGCTACGATCAATAAGGTTATCGCACCCTGTTATTATGGGCCATTAGGTATTGACATGCTTGTGACAGTCGCCGGACTTATACATCCTTGCATAGAGATAAATCTCAGAAACACCATGGGCTCCATTTTAATAGACCATGACGACCATTCTCTTTTTGCAAAATTCCCTTACTTATTTTAATTTTGCTTACGAAAACAGATTCATAATATGGACAGACTTAAAATAGCAATCATAGGAAGCGGAAATGTCGCCACTCACCTTCAGAAAGCCCTCGGGCCATATGCGGATGTCAATATGATAAATTCCCGTACACTGGAAGGAATGCCCGTGCATCCGGATATAACAGTCTTAAGTGTATCCGACAGCACCATTCGCGAGGTGGCCGAGAAGCTGTCAAAACATGATTGCGGTATCCTTGTCCATACTTCCGGCACCACTCCAATGTCAATTCTTGAAGGATACTCCGACCTAATCGGTGTTTTTTATCCTTTGCAGACATTTTCCAAAGATGTGCAGTTGGACTACGGGCATATTCCATTCTTCATCGAGGCGTCGTCTCAAACAGCTGAAGAAAAGCTTATGGGACTGGCGCGTAAGGTCAGCGACAAAGTCTATTACGCCAGCTCGTCACGGAGGAAAGGCCTTCACATTGCCTCGGTGTTCGCATGCAATTTCGTGAACCACATGTGGAGCATAGCCGACAATCTCCTTTATGAACTGGATCTTGACATTACAGTTTTGCAGCCTCTTATTGAAGAGACGGTACGTAAAGCCATGACAAATTCTCCGCAAAGCGTGCAGACGGGCCCTGCCGTCAGGGGAGACGAGACAACAATCCGAGAGCATCTCTGTATGCTTGAGGACAAACCTGAAATCAGAGAACTTTATAAAGAAATATCCACCTCGATATATAACAACAGATAATGAGCGGAATCAATTATGATCTAAAACTTATACGCGGATTGGCATTCGATGTAGACGGCGTGCTCTCCCCCTCCACCATTCCTATGAATGACGAGGGCGTCCCTTTGCGCATGGTGAATATAAAAGACGGCTACGCGCTCCAGCTTGCAGTCAAAAAAGGCCTTAAGATAGCCATTATAACGGGAGGAAACACCAACAATGTAAAACTTCGCTACAGCGCGCTCGGAATCTCCGACATATATATCGGACAGTCTCATAAAATAGACACATTCAGACAATGGATGGGAAACAACAAACTTGATCCGTCAGAGGTTATTTATATGGGCGACGACATACCGGACCTACAGTGTCTTCGCGCCGCGGGTCTGGCATGTTGCCCGCACGACGCCTGTGGTGAAGTGCGCATGACCTCCAGATATATCTCCCCCATAATCGGAGGATACGGTTGCGTCCGCGATGTTCTGGAGCAGGTGCTGAAAGCGCAGGGGCTATGGCTCAGCGACGCTAAAGCCTTCGGTTGGTAATAATTTAAACTCGGAGTTTCACTATGCTTGACAATCTTAAGAAATATCATGTTTTGCTGGCGAGCAAATCGCCACGGCGACGAGAGCTCCTGTCACAAATGCGCGTGCCGTTTAATGTGGTCACTATAGGAGGCATAGACGAATCATTTCCTGAGGATATTCCTCGCACTGAAGTTTCAGCATACATCGCGAATAAAAAAGCCGATGCCTATCGCGCTATGCTGAAGCATAACGAGCTTATCATTACCGCCGATACCGTAGTGGTTCTTGGGAACAAAATATTAGGCAAACCAAAAGACGCGGAAGAAGCCATCAGAATGTTGCTGTCGTTGTCGGACCGTACACATAAAGTATCCAGCGGGGTATGCATAATGACCAAGGACAGACGAACAACTTTCACAGTGATCACCGATGTAAAATTTGGTAATATCTCTGAAGAAGAAGCGAGATTTTACGTTGAAAACTATATGCCTTTAGACAAAGCAGGAGCATATGGAATCCAGGAATGGATCGGCTGTGTCGCTGTGGAATCGATCCACGGAAGTTTCTATAATGTAATGGGACTTCCGGTGCACCAACTTTATATGGAACTGTCAAAATTCTGAAAGAGATAAAACACGCCTATGCCCTGTCGGGCATTTACAATAAAAGCACCGGCCTCATTGACCGGTGCTTTTATACTTTATTGATCGCGGTTATTTCTTTTCAGGTTCTGCGGCTGCCGGTGAAACCTGTATATCGGTCACGCCGGCAGTCGCCGGTGCCTCATAGTGGTATTTAGCCTCCCAGCCAAGAGCGGATGCGCCAAGCACTGCTGCATCACCCTCCTTAAGCTCGGAAACCAATATCTTGGTCTTTCCTTTGAATATGTTCAAAATATTCTTGTTGAAAGCCTCGCGAACAGGTCCTAACAGAAGTTCTCCGCTCTTTGCCAGGCCGCCGAAGAGTATGATAGCCTGAGGGCTTGAGAATGTAACGAAGTCCGCAAGTGCTTCTCCAAGTATAGTGCCGGTATATGTATAGATTTCTTTGGCAAGTTTGTCTCCCGCCATAGCAGCGTCGTAAACATCCTTGGATGTGATCGCGTCCATGTCAAGATTTCGAAGCAACGACTCTTCCTGACGGATTTCAAGGAACTCACGCGCAGTGCGAGCCACGCCCGTCGCCGAGCAATACGCTTCCAGACAGCCTGTGCGACCGCATCCGCATACACGTCCGTTGTGACGTTTTACAACCACATGGCCCAGCTCGCCGGCAAAACCGTCAGAGCCATACACCAACTGGCCGTTGATTACAATACCGGATCCGACACCTGTACCGAGAGTGATCATGATGAAATCCTTCATACCACGGGCGGCGCCATACGTCATCTCGCCAAGCGCCGCGGCATTGGCATCGTTTGTAACCGCAACAGGAATACCGTTGAAAACCTTGCTTACTTTCTCGGCCAACGGAATAACCGGACCCCACGGCAAGTTCGGCGGATTCTGTATTTCTCCAGTATAATAATTGCCGTTAGGGGCGCCTATGCCGATGCCCTGGATCTGATCCTCAAGGTCATTGATCTTTATCAAGCGTGACAGACCGTCGTGAAGATCCACAAGATAATCATCAAAATTGGCATGCTTCGTAGTCTTGACGGAATCGCTGGCCACGACCTGACCGCGGGCGTCGACTATGCCGAACACTGTATTGGTACCTCCTATATCTATACCAACTACGTAGGGTTTACTCATAATATTGATTTTTTTGTTCTTCTATTATATCTCCGACTCCTATTCAGTATATTATTTCTTGAACATATACTGGCTTGAAATCGACTGATTGTTATGAATTCTACGAATGGTATCGGCAAACAATTTGGCCACAGGCAAGATAGTGGCTTTCTTATTCTCCTTGATGTATGGAATGGAATCAGTCATAACAATTTCCTCAAGACCGCAGTTAAGTATACGGTCGGTGGCCGGGTCGGACATCACTCCGTGGCTCAGAAGAGCACGTACTGATTTGGCGCCGTAGGTCAGCAACAAGTCACTCGCTTTGGTAATGGTTCCCGCAGTGTCCACAATGTCATCGATCAAAACAACATTCTTGCCTTCGACATCCCCTATGACCGTCATTTTCTCCACAACGTTGGCTTTGGCACGTGTCTTATGACAAAGAACCAATGGCACATCGAAATACTTAGCGTATGAATTGGCACGTTTCGCACCTCCCACATCAGGAGAAGCTATCACCATGTCTTTGAGATGCAGGCTTTCTATATACGGGATGAATATCGAACTTGCATACAGATGATCCACAGGCACATCAAAGAATCCTTGGATCTGATCGGCGTGAAGGTCCATTGTGATCACGCGGTTGATGCCGGCCACACTCATCAAGTCGGCCACAAGCTTGGCCGCTATGGAGACACGCGGCTTATCCTTGCGGTCCTGACGGGCCCAGCCAAAATAGGGAACCACCGCGATTATAGATGCCGCCGACGCACGCTTTGCAGCGTCTATCATCAGCAACAGTTCCATCAGGTTGTCGGCCGTAGGGAACGTGGACTGCACCAAATACACTTCACTGCCTCGAATCGATTCCTCGAAAGAAACTTCAAACTCACCGTCGGCAAAATGTTCCTTGATCATTTTGCCCAATTCAATGCCGAGTTCTTTGCATATGCTCTCCCCCAGATATCTGGAAGCCTCTCCCGCAAATACTTTGATCGGCCTTAGAGAATTACTCATTATGGTTATGGGTTGTTTTATTGTAGTTACACTCCGCGTCCTTGCCGCTTCGTTTATGTCTACAAAATTAAAGATAATCTCTTATTAATGCAAATTAAATTTCAACTTAATTTGCGCAGCGGCAATAACAGAGCGTCGCGACCATTGATTTCAAGAGTCACGGATTTGCCCCTTTCAAGCGTGAACATCTGAGGATTATGCCACAATAGATCATTAACTTGGTAAGCGCCTTCCTTGATTCCCGCCATATCATAGCATAAATCAGGTATATTCAACTTTATCCTGCGCGCCGACTCAGCGAAATTCACTATGAACAGAACGATCTCTTTTTCGTTGTACCGTACAAAACTGAATATACGATGGGGATCGAAATCCGGGTTCTGAAGGTTCACATACATCAGATCGAAAAATTCTCCCTCCCGAATCGCGGAACACTTGTTGCACAACAACAGAACCGTCTTATAAAGATTGCGCAGCCACTTCTCGTGAGCGGTCAATTTAGACACGGTACACAAACCGTTGCCATACCAACGCCGCAAAGTATCATAACTCCAATAATCAAATATAGTGGACCGGTCGTTATATCCCGCGAAACCTTCGTTCTCATGAGCTCCCTCTCCTAATTCCTGGCCGTAATATATCATAAACGGACCCTTCGACATCATCGCGCTGACAACAAGATGCGGTATGACACGTGCCGGATTGCCGGCGAAGGAATTGGAAGCGAAACGCACTTCATCATGATTTTCAAGAAAATTCAACATGCGGTCACCGATGCCGTCCACAGTCTGCCAGCATCCTGTCAGATTCGCGGTGGAATAGTTATGACGCTCTATCCCTACAAGAGTGTCATAAAGATTGACCTTGTCGTACAGATAATCAAACCCGCAGTAATTCAAGAAAGTTCGATATTGCGCCACATCATAAATCTCTCCTATGAAAACCAACGCGGGGAAATCCTTCTTTACTTGAGGGATCGCCCAATGCCAAAACTCCACAGGAACCATAAACACCATATCGCATCTGAATCCATCCACTCCTTTTGACGCCCAGAAACGCAATATATGCAACATGCGCAACCAAGTGTCCGGAATAGGGTCATAACTGCCTTTATGAGCGCCCGGATCCCAACCATAGTTCAATTTGACAGTCTCATACCAGTCGTTCTTCCCGCAGAAGGCTGTGAAACAATCGTTGCCGGTGGCTTTAGCAGGAAACTCCACATACGGAACGTTGCCTTCGGCGGCAAGATCGAAATCAGGCGAAAATTGCTGGTTTGTTATGTAATAGTAGTTGTTTTTCGGGGTAAAAAACATACCTATGTCATCGCCGTCTCCGAAATCTCCCACACCGTCCGGCGCCACATCGGAATGATATACACGCGCCGTATGATTGGGAACGAAGTCAATAATGACCTTAAGACCTGCGTCATGCGTTCTGTCCACCAACGCATGGAATTCCTCCATTCGATTCTCAATATCTTCAGCAAGGGCCGGCGACACATCATAATAATCCTTAATCGCATAGGGAGAACCGGCCTCACCTTTCACCACATTGGGATTATCTGCGGGAATGCCGGGAAACTCAGTTTTCGTGGCCATCTCAAGAATTCCAGTGTACCACATATGAGTGACGCCCAAAGATTTCAAGGATCTCAAAACTTTGTGAGAGATGTGGTTCATCTTGCCGCTTCCGTTCTCCTCATAGGTGCCATTGGGAACGCACTTCCCGTTCATGTTGGTCATGATGCGGGGAAATGTCTGATAAATTATCGGTTTTTCGGTCATATGATTGATTAGATGATAGAATTTGTCGGATTATTTATTTCAATTCTTTTCTTTCTTCCTTAGCTATGAGATCCAGCACTTGTGTCGCAGCCTCATAACCTCGGTTGACATTGCGGTGAAGAGCCTTGAGATCAAAAAGTTTTGTGTCACTGAGTGCCACGGGTTTAATTACAAAATCGCATATAGCCATATCATGTATTGTATTGGCTTTCATAGATAATGAAAATGAGCGCGAAGCTATGTCGAGGATTGAATTCTTGTAACGGTATTTCCTGTTGAGAGGCGAACAATTTGATCCTATCAGTATGTCGCATTCATTTCTGATGGCCCATGCCGGCAGATTATGCAGCACTCCACCGTCAACATAATATTCCCCGTTGATACGCACCGGCTTAAATATAACAGGCACGCTGCACGACGCCACAACTCGCTCTACGATCTGGCCTTTCCTCCATCCTACCTGAATCCCCTTGGTAAGATTCGTGGCGCATACGATCGTTGGAATCTTCAATTCCTCAAGATTCTTTACGGGCAACCATGAATCCAGTAGTTTTGCAAATTTATCCAATTTAAATATTCCCGCCGTAGGGATGGACCACTCGGTAAAGTCTCCGAAATTCTGAGCCTCCACGAAGCATTCCATTATTTCCGCGGGGGTAAGTCCCGCGGCGTACAGCACCGACGCAATGGACCCGGCCGACACTCCCGACATTATGTCAGGAACCATTCCATATTCCTTCATGGCCATAAGCACGCCTATATGGGAGAATCCCTTGGCTCCCCCTCCCCCAAGCGCCAAACCTATTATCTTGCGACGTTTGCGCACTAAAGGGCCCATCAAAGAATCGATATTTATATTGAACGGCATTTCCATCGGTATTTTCTAAATTATTGTTTGGATATGGTGGGACGTTAATCTTCTTTCTTAATAACGCCGGATGTCTTCTTTTCTTTGTCTGTCGACTTATTATTTTTCTTTTTACGTCTCAAGAACTTAAAAGGATCGTCAAAATCCTTACGATAAATAATACCCACTCCCTGTGTAGTCAACGCCGATTTCAAATAATAATAAGCGTCATTGAAATGATTGTAAGCCTTCAGACGCAACCGACCGTCCTTTGACAACAGATATTCCAGATCAAAATCTCCTATAAAAGTGGTCTGCGATACACTTCGGTCGCGATATCCAAGGTTCCCGTTGATTATCAATCGATTATCGAATAGTTGTGACGAAAGCGCCAAATCCACTTCCATATCTGAGAAGTCGTTTCTATCGGACTTGAATGATGGATTCAACGATATTTTGTCTGTCATCTGCGATAAAATGTTGGACAATTGCGAAGAAATGGTGGATGAGGCCACTGATACAAGCTCCCCGTCGGATGTGCCGGAGAACTGAGGTGTATAAAATCTGTTCAAGGCCAAAAGATACAGAACCTGCTGCTGCATCATTTCATCGGACGACACTATACTGCGCACCTTACGCTCTACATCTCCGGTCACAGTGGACAACGATATGTCATATCCAATATCCGGATGCTCAAGATTGCCTGTTACCTTTATCAACGCTTCCACCGGCACCGAACTGCGGTTTAGGTCGCGGTCGGTCGCAAAACTCTTGTCAAGATCCGACAGATTGGTATTCACTCTATATCCGGCAGTCAGATTCAGAATTCCATCCATCGGATCTCCGTTAAACGATATGGTGCTTCCTGAACGTATCTTGAAATCTCGGATAATTATATCCTGAAAGGTGAAACGATAATTGCCGTCATTAAGCGTATACTTGCCGTACATGTCGATTTTGTCGGTGAAACTATTGTAATTCAACCTCATGGCTCCGGTGCCAGTGGCCGTTATTTTATCTCCAGCACTTGGATCCATTATTACATTCATCCTCACGTTCGGATTTATGGTAACGGCAAGGTCAAGTTCGAAATCGCCACCCTCGTCATCTGTGCTGTTAGTCGTTTTCCGATATTGGTTCTCAAGTTGCTCTTCCACTGATAGAACCGCCGTCTCCTTTTTCTTACGGGAGTCTACAAATGTCAGAAAATCATAATCCGTTGCCACTTGCGTCTCATCCAACGCGAATGTGAAGCTGGAGTTCGGCTCAGTGCGCGCGTCAAAACTAATTCTGGTGAAGCCGGGACGTCCGCTCACTCTTCCGGAACCGCTGGCAAAAACATGTCCCCACCATATTGGGTTCGATCCCTGCCCCAAATCATAACACAGCAGATTGCGCATGTCGCGCACATAAAAATCAACACTCGCGTCATGAAAGAACTTCATACGCACCTCTCCGCCGAAAAGCGCCGAGTTACCATATTGATCATATACCTTGAACCCGGGAATCCTTATTCCATCCATATCAAAGTACACTGAATCCGACCCATGATAAGTCACTCCGGTGAATCCAAGCTTGACTGAAGCTTCGTCCGCAAATGCTTTGCCGACTAAAGATATGTTCTGAAATGTTCCGAACAATGATAAATTTGCCGAACCCTGTCCTTCCACCTTCTCAAGGATATTGCTCAAGAACGGCTGTATCAAAGCAAGGTTGATCTTCCGTGCGTCAAAGTTTAGGCGTAAAGAATCTCCTGTCACAAATATTTTACCGTCTACTTTTGTATGTATATCCGGAGTAGCTCCGTATATTTCAGCTCCGATTCCCACCGCTTGATTCTTACTGTCGTAATATCCAAGAAGCTCTGCGTTTCCCAGCAATGCGTTATTATAGCTGAAATCCTCCACATGAAGTCCTTGTGTGGTCGCAATTGGATTTCTGGAGAACAATTGAGTGGCTATGGCATTGCCTGTGGCGCGACCTCCGAAAGTGACATAATTAATATTCAATGTATTGAAGATATAGCTCAAATCTATATCATTGAGCCGCGCTGTCAATGTGTCGGCCGGCGACGAAGAAGCTCTGCCGCTTACCTTAAGGAACTGATCGCCATGTGAAATGTTGAGATTGTCAACAGTTAGAATCTTGTTGCTCAAAACGGCCTCCATCGGTTTCACCTCCCATGTCTCCCCGTTAATCATGACATCGGAATCCTTGATTTTGAAGCTATAGACCGGTGAATCCGACACATCAGTCGCAATATCCATTCCGATTCGTACTGTTCCTTTGTTGATCTTATTTTCCGCAATCCAGTCAAGCGCCGCATTGACCTTATCTTGATAGGCTCCGGCATTCACCCCGATATTTACATATTGATTTTTGATGGGGAAATCCAACTCGATCCGGGATGTAAGCCCTGTTTGCGAATTGGCCTTGGCGATGAAATTTATATTTTTGATAAGCTTATTGCCCTTTGTAATATACGGCGCCACCACTGTAGCCTCCATGTTGTTGTTGTCCGCTTCGCCGTATATTCTGACCGGAGCCGCCGGACGAACGGGAATATTGAACGCATCGTACAGTTTATCATCGTTTTTTACAGTTAGACTGTAAGACAGTTCATTCCAATCGGACAAAGGTACAGCCGGAGCCTTGATATATGCGGGAAGTGAGTACGCCAAAATTCCTGTGAACAATCGCGGCAACTTATCGAATCCGAAACTCCCCCGCACTTCTCCGTCGACTATATCGCTGTCGATATTAATTCTGCGCAGTTCTTTGTCTCCGGTCATTGCGATCCCGATATTATTCAGTTCCCAATCGCGGCCTCCGTGTGATTTGCATTTTATTCCCGCGATACGCGCTTCTCCAACAAGATTGTCAATATTGTCGCCCTGTAACTGGGCATAAATGTTTTCCGCACTGTACACACCGGAATATTTACCTCTGACTCCAAATGCAGCGAGATTCACTTCAGCGACGGTGCCATCGACATTCAGTCTTGAGTCATTACCGTCCATCATACCCGCTGCCGAGAGCCGGCAGTTTAAATCAGCGCAATCAGATAAAATATCAAGACTTAATTGTATACCGGATTTATCAGCATCTATCGTTATGTTGCTTAATTCATTGCCGTTAATTTCAATGGACGCTATATCCAAATTGGCTTGTCCTGAAATTCCCTCTATTTTTTCCCCTCTTATCAAGGCATTGCCGGAAACTTTGCCTGCCAACAGACCGACTGGTTGACCATCTATTAAAGTTGCCAAATCGAATCCTGGAGTCTCCGCATCCACATCCGCCGAGAAATTCCCGTTGTTCCAGTCCATGGACCCCTGCAGGTCTATGGTGCCTTGCGCTATAGTAACGGACGATTCCATGGCAGCGCGCCCTGGATATAAGGAAAACATCCCTTCTGAATTAAGTTGAAGATATTTGGCTTTCTCTATTATCGCCGATGCATTCTCGGGCAATGAAGCAAAAGTTTCCACTATATCTTTTGCAAGTTCCGAATCCAAATTAAGCCGCAATTCTTCGATAGCTCCTTGCATCGTCTTGACCTCAGGCAAACCTTTGACATAGCCTTTGAGGGCAAGATTAAATTTACCTGAATCCTCCGAGACATTCAGATCATGAATGTTCAGATTGTCCAACCTACCGGTTGCGTCCAAATATAATGAATATGTTCCCGGAATATAATCTATCTTTGGATTTAAAAAAGCGAAATCGGAAGCCGAGATATCCGTGGCCTTGATTTGAAGATTCTGCTCCGAATCCTTCAACGCGGGCAATATGTCTTTATAACCATTGATTGGCAACGACAGATCATTGATACGCAACTTGGTGTCGGCAAAATCAAGTTTGAAATTTTTCACTGTTATCAAAGCCGGGGATATTTGAGCCATGAACGACAATGCGTCGACATAAATTCCGGAACGTTCTTTAAAACTTAGACGACGAAGATCAATCTTGAAGTCATCATTTTTCAGGCGAGGCACAGCCACATCGGCTCTGATGTTGCTGAGCGAAATATGATTAAGGTCAAACACACCCGGATCTTTTACCGACTGCCACAATCTGGAGAATGAAGCCGACGACTTTCTGATTGTTATATTGTGCAGCTTCAAATCAAATTGAGCGGGATGATCGTTCTTTTTCTTGGGTTTGAATGCTTCGATAAGAAAAGCTATATTCAACGGACCATCCTTAATTTTCTGCTCCACTTCGGCATTTAAGCCTGTAATCTCTGCATAAGTGATCTCGATGCCGTTGCCCGTGATGAATTTCCAAAAACCTATGCCGGCGCCAATTCTATCTATACTGATGCATTTCCTCCCGGAGGGAGTGCGTATTTCTATATCCTGCAAAATAACCTCATTCATAGGCAATATCGTCACTCTGTCGATACTGACGGGAGCTTTCAAAAATGCTGTCAGTTCCTTTTCCGCAATCCCTCGGACCACATTGTGCACACACGGAATAGACAATGCCACATAAGCGAGTACAAAAATCGCCACTACCGTAATTACGATAGTGAACAACACGCTTCTGATAACTCTGTAGACATTCCTCACGGCTGTCATACTGCAAAATTAATGATATTTTTTCATTTCTCGGTCAAATTTTGTAATTTTGTGGCATGACAAAGGAAAAGGTATCGACAATAATCCTTGGAATAGAGTCGTCGTGCGATGATACGTCGGCCGCCGTCATAGCCGACGGTATTCTTAAAAGCAATGTCATAGCGAGTCAGAAAGTGCATGAAAGCTATGGCGGAGTGGTGCCGGAACTGGCGTCGCGAGCTCATCAGCAAAACATAGTTCCTGTTGTCTCGGAAGCCTTGCGTCAAGCAGGCGTGGACAAGCGGGATCTTTCGGCAATCGCTTACACACGTGGGCCCGGATTGCTGGGATCTCTGCATGTTGGCACATCTTTTGCCAAAGGTCTCGCCCTTGCACTTGACATTCCGATTATCGACGTCAATCATCTTCACGGGCATGTGCTGTCGCATTTCGTCCGCAAAAATGAGGATGACAGAGTGCCGGAGTTCCCTTATCTTTGTCTCTTGATATCAGGGGGCAATTCCCAAATAGTTTTGGTGAAGTCTCCCGGGGAAATGGACATTCTGGGACAGACCATCGACGATGCCGCGGGCGAGGCTTTTGACAAATGCGCCAAGGTGATGGGGCTTCCTTATCCCGGAGGTCCGCATATCGACAGACTCGCCAAACAGGGCGATCCCAAACGGTTCAAGTTCGCCAAGCCGCATATGCCCGGTCTGGACTATTCTTTCAGCGGTCTGAAAACGTCTTTCCTCTATACTCTGCGCGACAATTGTCTGAAGGATGCCGATTTTGTGGACAAAAACAAATCAGATCTATGCGCCTCGCTTCAGGCTACTATCATTGACATATTATTGAGCAAACTGAAATTGGCCATACGCCAGACAGGCGTCAGACATGTTGCTATCGGAGGTGGCGTTTCCGCTAATTCCGGTGTACGTGAAGCCGTGGAAAAATTATGCGTCTCGATGAACGTCACGCCTTGGATCCCCCCCCGTGAATTCACCACCGACAACGCCGCGATGGTCGCTATGGCCGGATATTTCAAATTCCTTGACAAGGAATACGGTAAGCTTGAAGAGCCTCCTTTCGCAAGAGTCACAATTTAACCCTGACACCTTAATTTAGACAAAACACGACAATGGATAAAACCGAAAAACCTAAGGACGGCAACATTTCCGAATATACCGAGCGGAGAATTATAACTATTTTCGGTTATTCTGAAGAGGAACTGACCGACATCCTCAATCATTTCAGAAGCCAGCTACCCGACTTCGTGAAAATGATCACCAAGACAACGCATTTGGTGACTAAGATTCTATTGTCCGGTTCCCATCATGCCGTGGAACTTCTACGATACAAAATGAATCAGTTCCAGACTCAGCTGCAGAGTCTGTTCAATGAGGAAGTGGTCACGACCGACGATGAGTCCATGTCGGAAGTCTTGGGCAAACTACTGAAGGACAGAGAGCTCACCGTAGCGTGCGCCGAAAGCTGCACAGGGGGCAACATAGCTCATAAAATTACGGAGATTCCCGGGTCGTCCGCTTATTTTTTAGGAAGCGTGGTAAGCTACAGCAATGATGTCAAGGCAGAAGTGCTCCGTGTGAACAGAAACAATCTGAACCGATTCGGCGCAGTAAGCCAACAGGTGGCCGAAGATATGGCGCGGGGAGCGTCCAGACTCATGCGTTCGGACTGCGCCTTGGCCACTACCGGAATCGCAGGGCCTGAAGGAGGAACCAAGTTCAAACCTGTAGGAACCGTATGGATGGCCGTCAAATACAATGACCAGATTGTTTCGGAACTTATCAATTTCAAGGGTGACAGAAACGAAGTGATCGAGAGCGCCACCAATCATGTGATGTTCATGCTGATCAAGCTCCTACGGAATTCTTACACGCTTCAGGAAGAAATCAACGATGATTGATCGATGCTTCTACAAACAATACGTAATTTTATAAATTTCGAATATAAGGACTTATCGGAGTCAATTATTTAAATTAATAATCTTCCGCTTTTGAACTCGGGTGAAATTCCCGGACAGTCCCGCTACGGTAACAGTCCGACCTTGGAAGATTTAAATTTTTCACGAGGATGAAAAATTCACATCGCCTCTTGGCATACTTCTCGATCCTGTTGCCTTTCACAGTAACGGTCAAGGCTGTCACGGTATCGCAAGACACTGTCGGTTTCACATTGAATGCCGTGGAAGTCCAAGGAAAACCGAGCAGTGGAAATCTTTCTTCCACGGCGACCCAACACAAGATCTCTAATGAAGATCTGAATAAATTAGGTATAGTCACTCTGTCGGATGCCTTACACCGGATGCCTGGTGTCAATCTGCGCGATTACGGTGGCGCCGGGGGCCTTAAGACAGTGTCCGTTCGGGGCCTTGGCACACAGCACACCGGGGTATGTTACGACGGAGTGCCTCTGAGCGATGTACAAAGCGGTCAAATCGACCTGTCGCGTTATTCAATAGACAACATCAGAAGCCTCTCGGTTGTAATAGGCGACAATGACGATATTTTCGTTCCTGCCCGCACTGCGGCATCCTCCGCATCTTTGATAATAAGCTCCTGGTCACCCGACATATATGACAACAGACTTGACTTGACCGCTCAATTAAAAGGGGGATCTTTCGGATACGTCAGCCCTTATGTCAGAATAGGCAAAAGCAACGGCAAGAATATCGCATTATCAATTACCGGCGAATATACCCACGCCGACAATAACTATCCATATAAGATGCAAAATGGGTCGGAGATCATTCATGCCAAACGCAAGAACTCGTCTTTGGATTCAGGACATGGCGAATTGAATTTCAAATGGCAACATCATCCGGGAACTGTCCTGACAGCGAAATTATATGGATATGGCGCGTATCAGCGGCTTCCGGGACCCGCAATTCTATATAATGACGTCAGTAATGAAACCCTACGCGATGTAAATTTATTCTCGCAGATAAATTTCAAATCCAAATTATCCAGCATATTTTCATTAAATACGTTGGCAAAATTCAACTGGAGCCGCACTCGTTATAAAGATCATAACGGGAAATATCCGGGAGGCATACTCGACAATCTGTATCGACAACGAGAAGCCTACGCTACAGCCGCTCTATTATGCCTCCCTGTCAATGGAGTCGCATTATCCTACGCTCTGGATTACTTTTACAATGACTTGAGAAGCAATCTTAAGGACCGAAATCATCCGCATAGAAATTCCGTTTTACAGAGCGTCAACGCCAAATACAATATAAGTCGCCTTACATTGACGGCGCGCGCGTTGTTGTCCATATACATGGATACTCCCGGAGACGGAGAAAAAAGGATACACAACACCCGATTGTCTCCAAGCCTTGGAGTTTCTTATAAGCCGATCCTAAGTCAAGACTTTCATATCAGATTCAATTACAAAAACATCTTCCGGATGCCGAGTTTCAATGAATTGTATTTTGATCACTTTGGATCCATAACTCTTTCTCCGGAAACAACAAATCAATTGAATCTCGGCGTCACATATGGCATCGGTGGTTTTTCATGGTTGTCGTCTCTAAATGTCACGATCGACGGATACTTCAACTGGATAAAGAATAAAATTGTCGCAGTCCCGTATAATATGTTCGTATGGACAATGACGAACATGGGAAAAGTCCACTCTTACGGAATGGACGTGACTCTCGACTCACGAATTCCCGTATATAATGAACAGTCACTTGTTATAACAGGCAATTATAGTTGGCAGCATGCAGTGTCACGCACATCACGGGACATGCTTGACTGGAACAAACAACTTCCTTACACGCCGGAACATTCAGGAGCCTTATCGATCACATGGGAAAATCCCTGGGTTAGCGTAGGAGGACACGCTTCTGGATGTTCGCTGAGATATGCGACTAAGGAAAACGTTCCTGACACCAAGATGTCAGGTTATGTTGACTTCGGATTCACCGCTTACCATATTTTTAAATTTATGGGACATGAACTGGATATCCGCGCCGATCTGATGAATGCCTTCAACAAGCAATACGAGGTCGTGGCCAGATATCCTATGCCCGGCCGTTCATTCAGAGGATCCGTAAAATTCACATTCTGATTCACACCAATATTAATATAATAAATGAAACAGTTAATTTACATTACAATGGCCACGCTGGCCATGTCGGCGCTGTCATCGTGCAACAGCGATGACGAGCCTGCATTGAACCCTGACAAACCTACAGTATCGGCAGGGGCCTATTTCCTGTGTCAAGGGCAGTACAGCAGTATGATAGAAGGAGGCCTGTACGCCTTGGATTATGTGTCCGACACTATGTCCGACGACATCTTCAAATCAGCCAACGGCATTTCCTTGGGTGACACGCCCCAATGCGGAATCTGTTATGGAGGTAAAATCTACATCGGCGTTTATGGATCCAACTGCATATTTGTGATTGACAAGAGCAGTTACAAAGTCAAGAAAACAGTCTCGCTGGTGAATTCCACAAACGGCCAGCAGCCCCGCTCAATGGTTGCCAGGGACGGCAAGGTGTACATCGCTATGTACGACGGTCATGTGGCACGCATGGACACTACATCCATGGAGATTGACGCTTCTGTCAAGGTCGGTCCCAATCCGGAGGTTATAGGAATATACAACAACTGCATTTATGTTCCGAATTCCGATGGAATGAACTATCCGAATTACGGCACTACAGCTTCCGTTATCGATCTGTCCTCTTTCAAAGTAAAGAATGAACTTCAGGTTCCTTTGAATCCTTATCAGTTCGAGGCGAATGAATCCGGTCTTTATCTCCTGTGTAAGGGCAACTACGGCGATGTTGCGGCTCAGATCTATAAAGTGGAAGGCTCCGAATGCAAACCCATCGCTCCTGCCACTATGATGGCTCTCGGAAAGGACAACATTTATTATATAAATGATCCTTATTACGGAAGCGCGCCGGCGGAATATTACATATATGACGGCAAATCATCGAAAAAATGGGAGATCAAGCCTGTGGACGCTCCAAGCAACATTGCCGTTGACAAAATTGCGAACAAGATTTTCATAAGTTCAAACAATATGAACGGACAATATCCGTCATATACCACTCCGGGCTATGTCAATGAATACAATATAAACAATTCTTTTGTCAAGAAATTCAACCTCGGCACGGGCATGCCGTGCATTTTCTTCGACATAGACTGACATGATAATTATATCGGCGGAATCGTTTGCGCGGTTCCACCGAACCATATGGATTAAAAATCCTTAAGTAGCTAATAGAAATTAATGAACATGAAA
>USIY01000003.1 GCA_900554845.1 uncultured Bacteroidales bacterium
CGCTCGGTCTCTATCTGATATTGGTGATAGCAGGCGCAATAAGCATTTACGCCGCCAGCTATGACTTTGACAATGCATCGCTATTCGATCTAAACGAGTTCTCAGGCAAACAAATCCTGTGGATAGGACTGTCGTTGATCCTGGGTAGCGTTATATTGATTATGGACTACCGACTGTTTAAAATTTACGCCTACCCGATTTATATAGTAGTACTCATTGTCTTGTTGCTGACAATATTAATCGCCCCCGACATCAAAGGATCACATTCCTGGATCGTAATGGGTCCTGTCAGCCTCCAGCCGGCAGAATTCGGTAAATTTGCCACAGCGCTTGCGCTCGCCAAACTCTTCGATTCATATAATTTCAGTCTTAACGCGAAAATCAGCAACTACTTTCGGGCAATGATAATCATATTCATGCCGATTATATTGATATTGTTGCAAAATGAAACCGGAAGCGCATTGGTCTACATATCGTTCATATTCGTGTTGTACCGTGAAGGAATGAGCGGTCTGGTGCTGTTCTCCATACTTTGTGCGATAGCATATTTTGTCATTGCCGTAAAGTTCGCGACCCCTCTGATACTTGGAATACCCCTGGGAGAATTCACAGTGTTCGTTCTGATCATGCTGATATTTTCGCTGATGCTGTTATTCTATTGCAAGGACATCATCATCGCACGCAACGTGGTTATAGGATTCGCGGGTTCGGGATTGATCGTTACCGCTCTTTCTTTATTTGGCGTATCCGTAAATGGCACAGTCTATTTCCTCACAGCAATCTCTGCGGGACTTGTTTACGTGGCTGTTGCGATGTTCCGCCACCGTATAGGGAAATTCATGGTGACTATAGGATTCTGTCTTGTATCGGTCATGTTCATGTATTCAGTGAACTATGCGTTCAACAATATTCTTCAACCGCATCAGCAACAAAGAATCAAAGTCGCGTTGGGGATAGAGGAGAATTTACGCGGAGCCGGTTATAATGTGAATCAGTCTAAAATCGCCATTGGGTCAGGAGGTGTGACCGGGAAAGGATTTCTCAACGGTACACAAACGAAACTGAAATATGTTCCGGAACAGCACACGGACTTCATATTTTGCACTATTGGTGAAGAAGAGGGATTTATAGGCGCCTCTTGCGTATTGTTGTTGTTCCTTGCATTGATATTGAGATTGATCCATATTGCGGAGCGACAAAGGTCGCCGTTTGAAAGAGTCTACGCCTATTGCGTTGTGTCAATATTGATATTTCACTTATGTATCAATGTCGGTATGGTGATAGGTCTATGTCCAGTAATAGGCATACCGCTCCCCTTCTTCAGTTACGGCGGCTCCTCATTATGGGGATTCACTATACTTCTCTTCATTCTTCTCCGGCTTGATGCTTCACGTAAGGAGAGGATGGATTAGATTTGGCAATGTTATGGGTTTTGACTATATTTGTAGAAAATCTCAAAACTTCATGTTTTGAATGATAAAATAGTGCGGTTTACGCGTTATAACTACAAAGACAGTAATATAACCTAAATATTATGGCAAATAAAAGAGAATTCAAGAAGTTCGTAGACGAGCTCGGAGCGTCTGTGATTGACGAAATGGTAGATGCTTACAGCAATGTCAAGGGAATCGACCAGGACAAGATTGCAGAGGCCATGGAGAAAGTACTCGGAGCGATTGGCAAAGCCAGGAGCAACAGCAACATCACGTTCGACCGTGGCATGAGCGCATTCGGAAGCAAGCAAGAATATTCCAAAGCAAAGAAAGAATTTTTCGAGGCATTGTTCAATAAAGTAGAGACTGAATTCAGCGAAGAAGTGAATCAGGCTCTTAAAATATTCAATTCCGCGCTTCCAGCCGAAGAGCGTGAACGCAATAAGGCATACGCTGCCGCCGCAAACGCCTGACACTTATGGCTAATCTGTGGGGCAAGATACTTAAATGGATGGGATGGAGAGTCGAAATAACGGCTCCCCATCTTGATAAATGCGTGATATGTGTGGCTCCCCACACTTCCAATTGGGACTTCGTAATCGGCATAATGGCATATAAATCACTGAACCGTAAAGCAAGCTTCTTAATGAAGGAATTTTGGTTTTTTTGGCCGATGGGATGCCTGATGCGTAAATTGGGCGGTATACCTGTAGCTGCCAAGGGGTCAAAAGGAGAACTCAGCCATTATCTTGTCCGGGAATTCAACAGCCGAAAATATATGAATCTTGCCGTGACCCCGGAAGGGTCCAGAAGCAGGATAGAGAAATGGAGGCGAGGGTTTCTATATATTGCGGCAGGAGCTCAAGTTCCAATTCAGCTCGGTGTCATAGACTATGCCACAAAAGAGGTGATCATACGCGATTCCTTCGTAACGACCGGAGATGTTGACCGAGACATGTCAACAATCAAGAGATATTATTCAAAATTCACCAATGCCGCCAAATATCCTGAAAAATTCACAACTGACTGAAGACATATGATGACCAAAGATCTACATATATGCCTGGTCCCGCTTGAAATCCAATGGGGCGACAAAATGGCTAATCTGAGCGCCCTCGAGGATAAAATTCAGATGGTTCACCCTCAAACTGATCTGCTGATTCTTCCTGAGACTTTTTCAACGGGATTCCCTACCGGCAAGGACAAAGAAGAAATCAGGCCGTTGGCCGAGAGAAATTCAGGCGAGACCATCGATAGAATCAAAGAATTGGCCGCCAAATACCATATGGCCATCGCCGGGAGTTTTATAGCCGACACAGGGGGATCATTATATAACCGCGGATTCTTTATTGAACCTGGAGGTGAAGAGACTTTCGAGGACAAACACCATCTCTTCAGCATGGCTGGCGAAGACAAAATTTTCTCCCGTGGATATGGCCGAATGATCGTGAGGTATCGGGGATGGAATCTTGCTATGGTTGAATGTTATGATGTCAGATTCCCGGTATGGTGCAGAAATGTGGACAATGAGTACGATGCATTGATAGTCATAGCCAACTGGCCTGAAGTCAGAATCGATGCATGGAATAAATTATTACCGGCTCGCGCCATAGAAAACCTGTCATATGTCTGTGCAGTGAACTGTAAAGGCACAGACGACAATGGATATAAATATGTAGATGCCTCACAAGTTTTAGACTTCAAAGGACGCGACATATCTATCCGCGTTGAAAATTCCGGCTTGGTATATGCTACATTATTACGAGAAAAACTTGACGCTTTCAGGGCCAAATTCCCTGCATGGCGCGACGCAGATACATTTCAATTGGTTTAATTGTAATTCTGTATCAACAATAAACAAAGGAGCAACGGATAATCCCATTGCTCCTTTGTAATTACTATCAGGATCACATCATTTCTCAGGCAATAGCGATTGATTATCCTCAATCGGCACAAGAGGAGTGTATTCGAGGGTCAATTTACCTGTTTCATCCCCGTCATTGCTCTTAATAGCCTTGATCGTTCCTCCGATACTTCCTTCGGCATTCAGTCGCAGAATAATCTCAGCAAGCTCGTCTTCCAGATATTTCTGGATTGCACGTTTAAGGGGTCGCGCTCCGAAATTTTTATCATAACCTTTCTCAGCTATGAAGTTCTTTGCCTCTGCAGTGAGCTCAAGATTGAAGCCAAGTTTCTCCACACGCTTGAAGAAGTCTCTCAATTCTAGATCAATAATCTTATCGATAGCGCCCCTGTCAAGCTGATCGAACATTATTATGTCATCCACACGATTCAGAAACTCCGGGCTGAACGCTTTGTTCAAAGCCTTCGAGATCACTCCATGGGCCTGTTGTTTGCTTACATCGGCTGTGTTGAATCCTACGCCTCCGCCAAACTCTTTCAGTTGTCTTGACCCAATGTTGCTTGTCATGATCAAAATAGTGTTCTTGAAGTCTATCCTACGTCCCAATGAATCGGTGAGACGTCCTTCGTCCATAACCTGCAACAACAGATTGAAGACATCCGGATGAGCTTTTTCGATTTCATCAAGCAGAACCACAGAGTAAGGTTTGCGACGTACCTTTTCTGTCAATTGTCCACCTTCCTCATAACCCACATATCCCGGAGGCGCTCCAACAAGACGCGACACAGTGAATTTTTCCATGAACTCACTCATATCGACGCGAATCAGAGAATCCGAGGAGTCAAACAGATATTCGGCAAGTTTTTTCGCCAGCAAGGTCTTGCCGACACCTGTAGGACCGAGGAACATAAACACTCCGATGGGCTTATCAGGATCTTTCAAACCTATTCGATTTCTCTGGATGGCCTTGACAACTTTAGCCACAGCGTCATCCTGGCCGATGACAGACCCTTTGAGTTTGTCACCCATTTCAATCAGGCGGGCATTTTCGGCCTGCGCCACTCTTTGCGCGGGCACACCGGTCATCAAAGCTACCACCTCGGCTACTTTTTCATCATCAACTGTCTGAGGGTTTGAACTTAGATTGTTCTCCCATTCATTCTTGGCCTTCTCAAGACGGTCCTTCGCATTTGACACTTCATCACGCAGGCTGGCGGCCTTTTCATAATCCTGAGCCTTCGCAGCTTCAAGTTTTTCGGTGTTGAGCCGATCGACTTCCTTTTCAAGATTATCTATTTCTTCGGGCACTACTATATTGGTGATATGGACACGGCTTCCGGCCTCATCAAGCGCATCAAGCGCTTTGTCCGGGAAATTGCGGTCGCTGACGTATCTTTCTGTCAGAGTCACGCATGCCTCAAGCGCCTCATCGGTATATATTACATTGTGATGCTTCTCGTATTTATCCTTGACCTGACGCAGTATTTCCAATGTTTCCTCAGGAGACGTAGGCTCAACCATAACTTTTTGGAAACGACGTTCCAATGCACCGTCCTTTTCAATATTTTGCCGATATTCGTCAAGAGTAGTCGCTCCGATGCATTGTATCTCGCCGCGCGCCAAAGCGGGTTTAAGCATATTGGCGGCGTCCATGGTGCCCGGGGCGCTGCCGGCGCCCACTATGGTATGGATCTCGTCAATAAATAGAATAATCTGTTTATTGCGTGACAATTCGTCAAGGACAGCCTTAATACGTTCCTCAAACTGACCACGGTATTTTGTTCCGGCCACCATTCCGGCCATATCCAGTCCAACCACACGTTTGTCAAGAAGAACACGAGGCACCTTTCGCTGGATGATTCTGAGCGCAAGGCCTTCTACAATTGCAGATTTTCCAACACCGGGTTCGCCGATTAGAACCGGATTGTTTTTCTTTCTACGCGACAAAATTTGCGCCAGTCGCTCTATTTCCTTCTCTCGTCCCACAACAGGATCCATCCGGCCTTCGGAGGCGGCTTTCGTCATATCATAGCCGTATTTGTCAAGCGCGGGTGTATCACTGTTAGAACTCCCGCTCTTACTTCGGCTTTTGGACTGAGAATTCCCTCCGGAAGAAGAAACAGGACCATCTTCATCCTCATCATCACTGTCTTCCCCTTTATTTGGTTGTCCCATCGATATCGGGGGGAACTCGTTGATTGCCTGGATGGATATGTCAAAATTCAAATAATCTTCCTTAACCTTACGCAAAATCTCGCTGTCCATGGAACGAGAGTCATGAATCAAGGCGAGGATAAGATGCTCGCTTCCAATAGTATTGCCGTTCATTTTACGGGCTTCTGCAGTAGCCAGCTGCAAAAATCTTACAGCGGAAATGCTGATTCTGTATTGTTGCGCGAACAAAGTCGTGGTCTCACCAGGATTTATTCCTGCGAGAAGAGCATCTTCTATCTCTTGACGAATCTTGTCAAGAGGTATGCGTAATTGTGACAATATTTTGTATCCGTATCCTTCGGAGTTATTCACTGCGACTAGCATGAATAACTCAGGAGTGATTGTATCAAACCCCAAACGTACTGCTTCTTTCATAGAAGCTTCCAGGATCGGATTGAAAAGTCGTGAATAATCTTGCTTCATTACAAATGTTTTCCTAAGATATAAACAAACTTTGTGCCAAAAATTCAAAAATATTATGAATTGAGTGATACAAATAAATATTGTATGATTTATCCTAAGGTAATCGTCATATAAATATATTGATTTTCAATACTTAAATACATGTTTTAACATTAACGGAACTTCATTACAGTTACAGTTAGACAATCTCCGTATAGTGTTTATGCAGTCTATGCGGGCATTGACGGATTAGCTGTCGCAGCTTTACAGCAAATCAAATAACGCAATAACAGGCACGGTTATTTCATTTGTATATGTGACTATTTTTTTGTAATTTTGTAGCAATAATCGCATGTACGCAAACCACAAAATTGCGGTTTTAAGTTAATAAAAATGCAAGGAGACGACAAGATTATCCCGATTAATATAGAATCGGAGATGAAAAGCGCCTATATCGACTATTCGATGTCGGTAATTGTATCCCGAGCTCTTCCTGATGTACGAGATGGGTTCAAACCGGTACACCGCAGAGTTCTGTTCGGAATGAATGAGTTGCACAACTCTTTTTCAGGCGACACCAAAAAGTCGGCACGTGTTGTCGGCGAAGTAATGGGTAAATACCACCCTCATGGAGATTCCTCTATATATCTGACAATGGTCCGTTTGGCCCAGGAATGGTCACTCCGATATCCTTTGGTTTTCGGACAAGGCAACTTTGGATCCATTGACGGCGATTCCCCTGCCGCCATGCGATACACTGAGGTCAAACTCGCCCGCATGGGTGAAGAGATGTTGCGTGACCTTGACAAACAGACGGTTGATTTTGTCCCCAATTTCGACAACACGCTTCTGGAACCGGCGGTTTTGCCCACACGCATACCCAATCTGCTGGTTAACGGAGCCGCCGGCATTGCCGTTGGTATGGCCACGAACATGCCTCCGCACAACTTGACGGAGTCGCTCAATGCTTCCATGGCTTTGATAGACAATCCAGATATTGATCTTGACGGTCTTATGGAGTATGTGAAGGCACCTGACTTCCCTACCGGCGGTGAAATTTACGGCCTTCAGGGTGTCCGCGATGCATACGAAACCGGAAGAGGACGTATCCTAATCCGCGCAAAGGCTGAGATAGAGAGCCATGAATCACATGACTCCATAGTAATATCCGAAATTCCTTACGGAGTAATCAAGTCCGAACTCGTCAAGAGTATATGCGATCTTGCCGATGAAAAGAAAATAGACGGCATAGCGGATGTCACAGATACTTCCGCACGCGGCAAGATAAATATCACAATAGACATTAAACGAGATGCCAATGCGAAAGTGGTTCTGAACAAGCTGTTCAAGATGACAGCGTTGCAGACTTCTTTCAGCGTCAACAATGTAGCATTGGTAAACGGACGTCCGAAGACATTGAGCCTTAAGGAACTGCTTCAGGCATTTGTGGATCACCGCCGGGAAGTTGTTCTCCGACGTACTCGATATGAACTGGCGGAAGCGGAGAAAGAAGCGCACCTTACCAAGGGATTGATCATAGCGTGCGACAATATAGATGAGGTAATTCACATTATCCGCAGTTCCGCCACTCCGGATGAAGCCAAGCAACGACTCTGTGATTCATTCCAGCTGGATATGGAACAGGCCGACAAGATCGTCGAGATGCGTCTGCGTCAGCTCACAGGTCTGGAGATGGACAAACTTCAGGAAAAATACAAGAATTTACTTGATGCTATCGCAAGATATCAGGAGATATTGAATAACGAGCACGTTCTGCGAGAGTTGATGAAATCAGAACTGGCGGAAATTCGTGATAAATACGGAGATGAACGGCGCACCACAATAAATCCATTCTCCGGTGATTTCAATTCTGAAGATTTCTTCCCCGATGACCAGATGATCATAACGATATCACATCTGGGTTACATAAAGCGCACTCCCCTATCGGAATTCCGCTCGCAGCACAGAGGCGGCATCGGAGCCAAGGGCAGTTCAACGCGTGACGAGGACTTTATCGAGTATATATATCCTGCAACTAATCACAACTATCTTCTTTTCTTCACACAAAAGGGTCGTTGTTATTGGCTGCGTGTATATGAAATTCCGGAGGGCACAAAGAATTCAAAAGGACGCGCCATACAGAATCTTCTTCAGCTTGAGCAAGACGATCGTGTAAACGCATTCATCCGTGTGAAGAATCTGACTGACCCGGCATACAACACCACTCACAATCTGATCTTCGCGACCAAACAAGGAATAATAAAGAAGACCTCCCTTGCCGCATACTCCCATCCTCGTGCAGTGGGAGTGAACGCCATCATTATCAGGGAAGACGATGAAGTGATAGGAGTACGTCTGACAGACGGCAACACCCAAGTAATCATGGCAAACAAGAACGGACGCGCGATCCGTTTCCCGGAAGACAAGGTCCGCACAATGGGCCGTATGTCAACGGGCGTCCGTGGAATGACGCTTGACGGCGATTCGGATGAAGTGGTCGGAATGATAACAATGACAGGCGCGGAAGGCGAAACTGTAATGGTAGTGTCAGAGAAAGGCTATGGCAAGCGCTCTGATATAGAAGACTATCGCATCACAAACCGTGGAGGAAAAGGTGTCAAGACCATTCAGATAACCGAAAAGACGGGAAAATTGATCGCCATTAAAAATGTAAATGACGATAATGATCTGATGATTATAAATCAAAGCGGTGTTGCACTTCGTCTGGCGGTTAGTTCTATAAGGGTAATGGGCCGTGCAACTCAAGGTGTAAAGCTTATTGACCTTGAGAAACGCGGTGACACCATCGCCTCCGTATGCAAGGTGGATTCTGAACCTATAGAGGAAAATGCCGACAATGAGGTAAATAACTCTGAAGACACACTGGAAAACACAAATTCTGACACCGTAGAATCGGACAATGAATAAACTTTTTTATCTGTAGGCACTCTTCTTATATAAGAAGTGCCTGCAGATATTGTTATATATTTAGGAGTATCGAAAGACATTCCCATTATAAATGATCAATCACCAAATTTCAATAACATGAAAAAAATTCTTACAATGGCTTTATGCCTAAGCGTAGCCGGGATGACTTTCGCCCAGACAGCGGATTTGAAAGCCCGTTACAATGAAGGCAAAAAGGAGTATGAGGCATACGATGACGCCCGTACCAAGCAGATGATCAACCCCAACGACCAAAGTGTGGATCCTGTAGATATGGCCCAGCACCTTGTCAACGGCTACAACATATTCATGGAGGTACTTCCTAAGGATTCACTTCCGAATGAAAAAGGAAAGATCAAGCCTAAGTATTCAAAGGATATCATCAGCAAGATCAACGGTCACTTCAATGATTACTTCAACGGTGCCATCGCCTTCTACAACGCCAAGAAATACTATCCGGAGGCATATAACTTGTTCATGCTGTATGGAGAGCTTCCCTCGTCGCCGAACGCCACTAAGTTTATGATCGAGACCCCCGACTCAACGGTCAACGCATCTTTCTTCAACGCAGGTATCGCCGCATACGCCAGCAATGAGCTCGATGCCGCCGCTAAGGCATTTAAGAAAGCTCGTCTCAACAACAGCGACAATCCCCAGAACTACATTTATGAGCTGGCATGCTGGCAGTATATGGCCCAGAATGATTCGACTCTGGAAAATGAGGCTCAGAAGCAGATAGAAGAAATAGCACGGGCCGGATACGATAAGTTCGGAACATCCCAGATGCTGTTCATTAACAATATCGTCAACAGCTATATCCAGGCCCAGCGAACCGCCGAGGCGCTTGCATTCGTAAACGACTTGATCGCCAAAAATCCCGAGAATTCCGCATTGTACGGCCTTCGCGCTTTCGTATATGACCGCGCCGGCAAAGATGATGAATCAGTGGCTGACTACCGTAAAGCGGCAAGTTTCGCCGACGCCGAATTCGACACTTTGCGTCTTGCGAGCCGAAAGATATTCCAGGAAGGCACAAAGAAGTGGAATTCTATCGAAGGTCCTGCTCCTGAAGCCCGCGCTGACGTGAAGACAAATTACTTCGAGGCCGCCAAGACGATTGCAGAACGTGCCAAGCAGTTGAATCCTGACGACAGCGATGTCAACTACATTCTTGAGAACATCAACTATGCTCTTGACACCTATTTCAACAAATAAAGTCTAACAATTACTGACCGAGAGTCAGTTACAAAGTCATCACAGGACACCGGTCTCATACCGGTGTCTTTTTTTATCTCCAAGAAATGCCCAGGTGTTGGTTATCTCCGCAATATTCACTAAATTTGTAGACAAAAGTGACTAAAATTAACACCTGCAAAACATCATGTCATTCACGCATCTTCATGTGCATTCGCAATACAGTTTGCTTGACGGTAAGGCTTCTATTCCCGAACTTGTGGATAAAGCCATTGCAACAGGCATGCGTGGCATAGCCCTGACAGACCATGGCAACATGTTCGGTATCAAGGAATTCTGGAATTATGTCGAAAAGAAAAATTCGGGTAAAGAAGAAAGTGAGAAATTTAAGCCAATACTCGGATGCGAAATGTATGTGGCGCGTGACAGAATGACGGATAAGAAAGATAAGTCCGACAATGGCTATCACCTTATAGTGCTGGCCAAGAATCTGAAAGGGTACCACAATCTTGTGAAACTTGTAAGTCATGCATGGACAGAAGGATATTATTATAAACCAAGGACAGACCGCGCTGATCTTGAGGCATATAAAGAGGGATTGATTGTCTGTTCCGCATGTCTTGGCGGCGAAGTCCCACAATTTATTCTTCACGACCAGATAGATCAAGCGGAAGAAAGGATATTATGGTACAAGTCAGTGTTTGGCGATGACTACTATCTGGAATTGCAAAGGCATCAGACATTCAAGGAAAATGCCAACCGTGAGGTTTATCCGGAGCAATGCAAAGTGAATGACGCATTGCTCGGATTTGCAAAAAAGCACGGAATCAAAGTGGTATGCACAAACGACGTGCATTTCACAAATGAGGAGGATGCCGAAGCGCACGACCGTTTGATATGTGTCTCGTTACAGAAATCCTTCTATGAGCCGCGCCTACATTACACAAAACAGGAATGGCTGAAAACCCCTGAAGAGATGTCCGAAATTTTCAAGGATATCCCTGAGGCACTGTCAACTACCGAGGAAATTCTTGACAAGGTCGAATTCTACAGCATCAATCATGCCCCTATCATGCCCTTCTTTGACATTCCGAAGGAATTCGGAACCGAGGAAGAATACAGACAGCGAATAACAGAAAAGGAACTGTTCGATGAATTCACTCAGGATGAAAACGGCAATGTAGTCCTGTCGCCTGAAGCCGCGCAAAAAAAGATAGACGGACTTGGAGGCTATGATAAGATTTACCGGATAAAATTCGAGGCGGATTATCTCGCAAAGCTTACTTTGGAAGGAGCTAAAGAACGTTATGGAGATCCGATCCCCCCGGATGTATATGAGCGACTCAAATTCGAATTGCATATCATGAAGACAATGGGTTTCCCCGGATACTTCTTGATTGTGCAGGACTTTATAAATACCGGTCGTAAAAAACTTGGAGTAAGCATTGGTCCCGGACGTGGATCGGCGGCTGGTTCTGCTGCGGCATATTGTTTAGGTATCACTCAGATAGATCCTATTAAATATGATTTGCTGTTTGAGCGATTCTTGAATCCGGATCGAATATCCCTTCCTGATATTGACGTTGACTTCGACGATGACGGCCGCTACGAGGTTCTGAAATATGTGACCGAACATTATGGCGCCGAGAAGGTGGCTCATATCATAACTTTTGGCACAATGGCCACAAAAATGGCCGTAAAAGACGTGGCTAAGGTCTTGGAAGTTCCGTTGCCCGAGGCCAATAGATTAGTTCGCCTTATACCGGACAGGTTGCCTGAAGTAGATGGAAAGGCTCCCAAATTAAATTTGAAGAACTGCCTTAAGTACAATAAGGAATTTGCAGCTGAGCTGCAGAATCCAGATGAGAAAATCCGCGAAACCCTCAAATATGCCCAGCAGCTTGAAGGCAATATTCGTGGCACAGGTATTCACGCATGCGGAGTCATTATCTGCCGCGATGACATCACTGATTGGGTTCCTGTGTCTATGGCGACTGATGCCGATGGATCTAAAGTCGTTTCGACTCAATATGAAGGATCTATCATTGAGGACACGGGATTGATAAAGATGGATTTCCTTGGGCTTAAGACTTTGTCAATCATCAAGGAAGCGCTTTACAATATCAAATTGCGTCACGGCATAGATTTTGATATCGACCACATACCTTTGGACGATAAAAAGACCTTTGAACTATACTGCAAAGGAGAGACAACTTCCACTTTCCAGTTTGAGTCCGCGGGAATGCAGAATTCGCTGAGAAGCCTTCAACCTTCCAAATTCGAGGACCTAATAGCCATGAACGCTTTGTACCGTCCGGGGCCTATGGATTACATCCCTACTTTCATAAAGCGAAAACATGGAGAAGAACCCATAGTGTATGATATCCCCTGCATGAAGCAATACCTTGAGGAGACTTACGGCGTGACTGTGTATCAAGAGCAGGTCATGTTATTGTCGCGTCTGTTGGCCAACTTTACAAGAGGCGAATCGGACATGCTCCGTAAGGCAATGGGTAAAAAGCAGATTGACAAGATGCAGAAGCTCAAAAAGAAGTTCATGGAGCAGGGGCAGACAAACGGTCATGAAGAAAAAACGCTCAATAAAATCTGGGAGGATTGGGAGAAATTCGCCTCCTATGCATTCAACAAGAGCCATGCCACCTGTTATACATGGGTTGCATATCAGACAGCCTATCTTAAGGCCCACTACCCTGCTGAATATATGGCGGGTGTATTGAGCCGCAACCTGACGGCCAGCGACAAAATGGGCAAGGTCATGGGAGAATGTCGCCGCATGGGACTTAAAGTTCTTGGCCCTGATATCAATGAGTCAATTGAAAAATTCGGTGTAAACAAGGCCGGGAACATCCGTTTCGGGCTTGCCGCAGTGAAAGGAGTTGGCGCCAACGCAGTTAAAACAATCATAGACGAACGAAATGCCAACGGACCATACAAGGATATCTATGATTTTGTGGAGCGCGTCAATTTGTCGGCTTGTAACCGGGGGGCGATAGAGAACCTTGCGATGGCGGGTGCGTTCGACAGTTTCGGAAATCCTCGGGAAATGTATGTGCACCCTATGTTCGATTCGACTTTCGCGGATTGTCTTGTCAAATACGGTCAGAGAGTGCAAAATGACAAGAACTCGTTGCAATTAAGCCTTTTCGGCGATCTTGAACCAATTGAGACAAACCGTCCGCCCTATCCTGAACCAGAAAAATGGACTCAGATGGCATTGTTGAACAAGGAAAAAGAGCTTGTCACAATGTATCTGTCCGCCCATCCTTTGGATCCATATGCCATGGAACTCAAATATGGTTGCAACTATACATGCGATGAATTCAACACCCGGGAAGAAAAGCCAGGTATAGTCACTATCGGTGGTCTGGTGACTAAGGTGTCGACTAAAGTTTCACGGAAAGGTTCTGAATTCACAATTGTGGAGATTGAAGATTTTTCCGGGAAAGGCGAACTTCGTCTCTTCGGAAGGAATCATCAAAATTATAAGGATCGTTTTCACGAAAACGACGCGGTCTATGTTACCCTTTCATACCGACCGAGCCGATACAGCCCGGACCGTATGGATATGAATATCGAACAGATCGAATCTCTTGATGAAGTAAAAGGGAAAGTGGCGAATCAGGTCACCATTTATCTACCGATGGACTATCATGACACGGATCTCTTTGAAAAATTATCCCGTCATCAGGGTGAAACCAGAAAAGGAGACCTGTATTTGGAATTAATTGACATGGAGTCGAAGCAAACCATAAAGATACATTCAAGGAAACGCATAAGCGTCGACATGAATCTTATGGATATCCTGGAGAATTACGGTATAAATTACAATGTTTCTACAGCACAATTATAATAAATATTAATAACGCAGAGAAATGGCAAAAAAATTCAATGATCAGACCGCAGCCGAGGCTATTAAGTCCGGCAAGGTCGTAGTAATCGATTTCTGGGCCACTTGGTGTGGACCCTGTATTAAACTTGGACCGGTAGTTGAAGAGCTGGCTGAGAAATACGGAGACAAGGCAGAAATCGGCAAGCTGAACATAGACGAGGATTCCGAAATAACAATGGAATACCGTGTACGCAACATCCCTACTGTTTTGTTCTTCAAGGACGGAGAACTGAAAGATCGCAGCGTCGGTCTGGTCAAATTGGCTGATCTTGAAGAAAAGCTGCTTCCGTTATTAGGATAATTTATTAACAAATATGTCCATATTCAAATTCAACCGGACATCGTTGTCCGGTTGAATTTGAATATGCACTTATCGTGAGCACATAATTATTATGAATGACAAGCGAAAGAACGAGACCGTCAGTTTCCGTAGGAAACCGGATTGGCTCAAGATAAAACTTCCGAGAGGATTCAAGGCGAGTCAAGTTGTTGGTCTGCTTAACGACCGTCATCTGCATACAATATGTTCCAGCGGCATGTGCCCCAACAGAGCAGAGTGTTGGGGCAATGGGACGGCGACATTCATGATATGCGGCAATATATGTTCACGCGATTGCCGATTCTGCAATGTAACAGGCGGCAAACCGGAAAAATTAGATCCGGAAGAAATTAAAGATATCACACGTAGCGTCAAAGAACTCGGTTTGAAACATGTCGTGATCACCTCTGTGACCCGCGATGATCTTCCAGATGGAGGAGCGGCCCATTGGGCCGCCACCATACGTAGCATTCATGAAGAAGCACCCGGTGTTACAATGGAAGTGTTGATTCCAGACATGCAGGGTAAAACAGAACTTCTGGATATGATAATCTCCGAGAAACCGGATGTGATATCTCATAATTTAGAGACTGTAAGACGCCTTACTCCAGAAGTGAGACGCACCGCGACTTACGATCGATCCCTGGAGGTATTGCAATATCTTCGCAACAAAGGAGTCATGACCAAAAGCGGTATCATGCTCGGACTCGGAGAAACCCGGGAGGAGATTATCCAGACTATGGACGATCTTCGATCCGTGGATTGTCAGGTGATGACCATAGGACAATACCTGCAGCCAACAAAAAAACATTATCCGGTTCAAGATTATATACATCCCGATATTTTCGAGGAATATAGGAAGATAGGTGTAGAGAAAGGATTCCGTCATATTGAATCCGCCCCTATGGTCCGTTCTTCCTATCATGCGGAAAAACATGTACGCTGATGAGAATAGAAAACTGGGGATTCATACCTTATAGAGAGGCCTGGTCAAAACAAAAAAATATATTTGATCATCTCATCTCGGATAAAGACGCTTCTGAAATAATTGCCATATGCGAACATCCTGACGTGTATACGCTCGGGGTTCATGGAGATGTGTCAAATCTGCTGACGACACCGAAGTCAGAAGTGGAAGTAATTAGAATAGAACGGGGCGGAGACATCACCTATCACGGGCCGGGACAATTGGTGGTTTATCCTTTGGTTGATCTTAAAAGACACAAAATAGGGGTAAAGCAATATGTGGAATTGCTTGAACGTTCTGTCAGGGAAACATTGGAAGAATACGGCATAGTAAGTTCAAGCAATGACTCACAGATAGGAGTATGGCTTGATTGGGGCAAAACGTCAGCGAGAAAGATTTGCGCCATAGGAGTCAAAATAAGCCACGGAGTCACGATGCATGGTCTTGCTCTGAATGTCAACACAGACTTGTCGGCCTTTTCCCTGATCAACCCTTGCGGAATAACCGACAAAGCCGTCACATCCATGGCAACGGAACTTGGCTACAGGCTTCAGTTCGATGAGGTGGCTGAAGTATTGACAAAACATATTTACTCCAATATCAATAAAAATTCCTGAAACAAGCGTTATTATTGAATGGACGAAATAAATATGCCGGATTTAAGACTGCCTCCCATGCAGACAAAACTTCAGAGGGGCAAAGATGGTGTGGAACGCGTCTGGGATGAATTGCGTCAGAAATATGTCGCTCTCACTCCCGAAGAATGGGTACGCCAGCATTTTGTGAACTGGATGATCAGTGACAAAGGATATGCAAAATCCATGATGGCCAATGAAATCGGCATACATGTGAACGGCATGTCGCGTCGGTGCGACACAGTGGTTTTTGGTCGTGACAAAAGGCCTATTGTCATTGTGGAATACAAAGCTCCGAATGTCAAGATAACTCAGGATGTATTCGATCAGATTGTCCGTTACAACTTGAGTCTGCATGCATCATATCTGATAGTCAGCAATGGTTTGAATCACTATTGCTGTAAAATCGATTACCAGAACAGTACATATCATTTCATTCCCAATATACCTGATTACAGGACATTGATTCTCCCCTTCAGCGAGCAATAATATGGAACAATCATTAATCCCTGATTATAAATATCTTGATAAACTCAACGAACAGCAACGTGTAGCCGTAGAATATATTGACGGTCCGTCGCTGGTCATCGCCGGCGCAGGGTCGGGGAAAACAAGGGTTTTGACCTACAAGATTGTCCATCTCCTGAACCTTGGATACGAACCTTCAAGAATCCTCGCCCTTACCTTCACAAACAAAGCCGCTCGCGAGATGAAAGAACGTGTCGCGAAACTCGTCGGCGCCCGAATTGCTGCTCGTATTCCTATGGGTACGTTCCATTCGCAATTTCTGCGTATTTTGAGACATCATGCAGAAAGGATCGGGTTCAAATCAACGTTTTCAATCTACGACACCTCTGATTCCAGAAATCTTATAAAGATTATTATAAAGGAGCTGGGACTGTCGGACAAGGACTATAAGCCGAACACCATCGCAGCTACCATCTCCAACGCCAAAAACGCCATGATGTCCCCGGCAGAATATAACCATGAATATCATATCCAGGATATCCGGGCCAAAAGGCCCATGACTACACGAATATATGAATTGTACGTGGAGCGTTGCAGAATGGCGAATGCCATGGATTTCGATGACATAATTTTCTTCATGAACATATTGCTCAGTGAACATGAAGACGTCAGAGATCAATATTCCGAATACTTCCGATATATTCTTGTTGATGAGTATCAAGATACCAATTTTGCGCAACATACAGTTATTTCGCAACTCGCTAAACCTTATAACAGAATTTGCGTTGTAGGCGATGACGCCCAAAGCATATACTCGTTCCGTGGCGCAAACATTGACAATATAATCCGGTTGGAAAGATTTTACCCGGGTCTAAGGACATTCAAACTTGAACGGAATTATCGTTCCACACAGAATATTGTGAATGCAGCAGGATCACTGATCGACAAAAACACCAAACAGCTTCGAAAAAAGGTATTCAGTGAAAATGACTTAGGGTCCCCTGTTGAGATCGTACAGACATACAGTGACCTTGAGGAAGCTGCCCTGATTGCCTTGAGAATATCCCAGAGCATAATGACAGAGCACGATTCATACGAAGATTATGCTGTGCTGTACCGTACCAACGCACAAAGCCGTGTCCTCGAAGAAGCGTTAAGAAAACGGGCCATAGGATATCGAATCTATGGCGGCACCGCTTTTTATCAACGTAAAGAAGTGAAGGACATTATTTCCTATTTTCGAGTGATTGTCAATCCTGACGATGACGAAGCATTGAGAAGGATTGTTAATTATCCGGCGCGGGGTATAGGGGAAACCACTATGAAAAAGATTCAGGCAGCCGCATCCGAAGCTAAAGTGAGTTTATGGCAAGTGATGGATGATCCTGATAAATACTCATTGTCGATCAATTCGGGAACGGCAAAAAAATTACAGACATTCGTAGGCTTGATAAATACATTCATCAAGGATAATGAACAGAGCAACGCTTTTGAGCTTGGGCAATTGGTATTCAACCGTACCGGAATCCTCACAATGCTCTCAAGTGAAAACACACCCGAAAGTATAAGCCGCAAGGAAAATTTAATGGAATTGCTTAACGGAATCAAGGAATTTGTCGATTCACGAATTGAAAGCGGCGAAGGAGAGGCTACATTGACGGCATTTCTAAGCGAAGTTATGCTGGCCACTGATCAAGACCAAAAGGATGAACAGACCGGCCCCAAAGTAACTTTGATGACTGCACATGCAGCAAAAGGACTGGAATTTAAACACGTTTATATTGTAGGAGTTGAAGAAGAGCTTTTCCCCTCGGCTATGTCTATGGATTCATTGGCTCAAGTAGAGGAAGAACGCCGGCTTCTGTATGTGGCGATAACCCGTGCCGAAAAGTCTTGTATGCTGACTTATGCGAAGAGCCGTTTCCGCAACGGTCAGACTGCAATGACTTCTCCAAGCCGATTTCTCTCGGAGATTGATCCGGCTTATGTAAAAATGGACACTACTTCCGATCTTACTTCAGCAGGTTATGGTAGTTTCGTTAATCCCACCCGACGATATCATGATTATATAAACGACAATACCTACAGACCACTGCATGAATCCTCATTCGGCGGCCATATCTCAATTAATGAAATCAACAGGATGAAGCGCCCGAATGCTGCTAAACTGACACACCCTGCTGATGAAAACGTTGATATGACGCTGCATTCTGTGAATGATGTAAGGACTGGGATGAAAATAGAACACAAACAGTTTGGCATCGGAATTATCGAAGCATTGGGGAATGTGTCGGGCATGCCGAGTATTGTGGTGGAATTTAAAAAAATGGGGAAAAAGAATCTCTTGCTTCAATATGCCAAATTCAAAATAATAGACTGATATGGAAACACCATATTACATTGTATATGAAGATCGTCTCCGCTCAAATATGCGCAAACTGAAATATGTTGCGGAAACAGCGGATGTAAAAATCATCATGGCCTTCAAAGCAAATGCATTGTGGAAGACTTTTCCGGTGATCCGAGAATATTTTCAGGCTTCAACAGCAAGTTCTTTGAATGAAATGAAGCTTTCTCTCGACTATCTTGGCAATGATGTGCATGCATATTGTCCGGTATATACCGAGAAAACATTTCCGGAGTTTTTGGATGGGTGCACATATATCACGTTTAATTCTTTGGCACAATATCAAAAGTTCCGTCCTCTTATTGAAGCTTCCGAAAAGAAAGTAAGTGTAGGTCTGCGAGTAAATCCTCATTGCAGCGTGATTGAAACGGATATTTATAATCCATGCGTTCCGGGATCGCGTTTCGGAGAAAACAAAGAAAACCTCAAACATGGTCTTCCTTCCGGAATAGAAGGACTTCATTTCCATGCTCTTTGCGAAAGCGACAGTCATGATCTTGAAAAGGTTCTGAACGCATTCAAAGAACAATATGGGCATCTTCTGAAAGACATAAAGTGGCTTAACTTAGGTGGAGGTCATTTGATCACACGCAAAGATTATGACGTGGAGCATCTTCTAAAATTAATGCGTGAACTGCATGATGAGTATCCGCATATTGAAATCATTATGGAACCGGGCAGCGCGTTCACATGGCAGACCGGTGATCTGGTAACGGAAGTTCTGGACGTTGTTGAGGACGCAGGCATACGCACGGCAATAATTGACGCCAGTTTCGCATGTCATATGCCGGATTGTCTGGAAATGCCGTATCAACCGGTCATTGAGGAATCGCTCGGAACAAAATCTGATTTTCCGGATGGGAAAGCGCCGGGAATACCATTTCGTCTTGGAGGAAATTCTTGCCTTTCGGGAGATTATGTGGGCGACTGGATGTTTGAAAGGCCCTTGCAGGCTGGCGATCGTCTGACTTTAAAGGATATGAACCATTACACTACAGTGAAGACCAACATGTTCAACGGCATTCAACATCCGGCTATATGGTTCAAGCCTATAGATGGAGAACCAGTGTTGCTTCGGGAATTTACATATTCAGATTACCGTAATCGTATGGATTGATTTGGATTTTGACACAAAATGTATTATATTTGTAAGTTAATCACAAAGATGTGCATTTAAGTGAATTTTAAGTTAACGTCCGAATATTTCCCGACTGGCGATCAGCCGGAAGCCATCGCAGAATTGGTCAATGGGGTGAATAATGGCTCACCGCATCAGACACTGCTTGGCGTAACAGGATCTGGTAAGACCTTCACGATGGCAAATGTAATCCAACAGGTGAAGCGTCCCACTCTGATTCTGTCCCATAACAAGACGCTTGCAGCGCAACTGTATGCCGAAATGAAGAGTTTTTTCCCAGAAAACTCAGTGCAATATTTCGTGTCATATTATGATTATTATCAACCTGAGGCATACATTCCCGGAAGCGACAAATATATAGAAAAAGATCTGGCCATTAACGAGCAGATCGACAAACTCCGTCTTTCCACAGCTGCGGCATTATTGTCAGGAAGACGGGACGTGATTGTTGTAAGTTCGGTTAGCTGCATATATGGAATGGGTAATCCCGAGGATTTCCGTCAGACGGTGGTGAATATCGAAGTTGGACAACATGTAAGCAGAAATCAATTTCTTAGGGATCTTGTGTCTTCTTTATACAGCAGAACTGAAACCGACTTGCAGAACGGCCAGTTTAGGGTACGCGGGGATACGGTGGACATCAAGCTTTCATTTGAGGACATACAGCTTCGCGTCGTTTTCTGGGGTGATGAAATTGAGAAGATACAGACCGTTGATCCAGAATCAGGTGCTGTACTGAGCAATCTTGAAGGCTTCAGAATTTATCCGGCCAACATTTTTGTCACAACAAAGGAAAGACAGGCAAAGGCTGTGGACCAAATCGCGCTTGATCTCGGGAAACAGACTGAATTTTTCAGATCCCAAGGACGTATCCTTGAAGCTGAGCGTCTCCGCGAACGTGTGACCTATGATCTTGAGATGATCAAGGAACTGGGCCATTGCAGCGGTATTGAGAATTATTCACGTTATTTCGACGGCCGGGATCCGGGTATGCGTCCATTCTGCCTGCTGGACTATTTCCCGGATGATTTTCTTACGATAATTGATGAAAGCCATGTGACATTGCCTCAGGTCAGAGGCATGTATGGAGGTGATCTGTCGCGAAAGATGAATTTGGTGGAATATGGTTTTCGTTTGCCGGCCGCTCTTGATAACCGACCGCTTAAATTCGAGGAATTCGAAAGGTTAACGCCACAAACCATATATGTGAGCGCTACGCCCGGAGACTATGAACTTCAGCAAACGGAAGGAGTGTTCGTCGAACAGGTGATCCGTCCTACGGGGCTTCTTGACCCTGAGATTGAAATACGCCCGACGCTGAATCAGATCGACGATCTGATGGAACAGATACATTTGCGCATAGACGCCGATGAACGTGTTTTGGTGACGACTCTTACCAAACGTATGGCCGAGGAACTCAACAAACATTTGATAAAATGGGGAATAAATTCCGCCTATATTCATAGCGATGTCGATACCCTCGAACGAATACGCATTCTCGAAGATCTTCGCGAAGGAAAGTATGATGTACTGATCGGCGTTAACCTGTTGAGAGAAGGTCTTGATCTGCCGCAGGTAAGCCTTGTGGCCATACTTGATGCGGACAAAGAGGGTTTCTTACGAAATCACCGGAGTCTGACTCAGACCGCGGGACGCGCAGCGCGTAATGTCAACGGCAAAGTTATCATGTACGCGGACAAGATCACTGACTCAATGCAGCAGACGATCGACGAAACTAACCGACGCCGAGCTAAACAGATGAGTTATAATGCCGAACATGGGATCACTCCGACGCCAATCGCAAAAAAGAGCCATAATGAATTGGCGGAAATATATGGAGAAGATGCCGAAAGCCGGATCTCAAAACAAAGCAAGACCAAACGCGTCGCTCCTCCGCAGAAACCACGTAACGATATTCACGGAAGTGTTGGACATAAGCCCCCTCGTCCATATGTGGAAGAGGATATACGTCCTACAGTGGCGGCCGACCCGGTTATTGAGTATATGTCTGCTCCTGAATTACAAAAACGGATAGAGATTGTAAAGCGCGACATGATAAATGCGGCCCGTAAGACTGATTTCATAGAAGCGGCCCGTTTGCGTGACGAGCTTGTCCAAATGCAGGACATGATGGCGGGACTGACAGAATATGATAATACAGAGAAACATGTCGGAAAAGAAGCGTGAACTCCAGCCATGGCTTGACCGCCGCAACTATCTCCCGACCAGTCGCGATGAAATGGATGCGCTTGGTTGGGAGCAAGCCGACATTATACTGTTTTCCGGTGATGCATATGTGGACCATCCCTCGTTTGGAGCGGCCGTGATTGGCAGAGTCTTGCAGAAAGCTGGGTATAAGGTTGCCATTGTTCCTCAACCAAATTGGCGCGATGATCTTCGAGACTTTAAAAAATTAGGTAAACCGAGATTGTTTTTCGGTATTTCTGCCGGCGCGATGGATTCGATGGTGAATCATTATACCGCAAACCGCCGCTTACGACATGATGACGCCTACACTCCGGGAGGGAAACATGGAATGAGGCCGGATTATCCGACTATAGTATATTCTGAGATCCTTAAGAAATTATATCCAGAAGTTCCAGTTATTGCCGGAGGCATAGAAGCGTCTTTACGAAGAGTTTCACATTATGATTACTGGCAGGACAAGTTGAGGCCGTCCATCATATATGATGCCCCGGTTGACATGATTGTCTATGGTATGGGCGAACGTTCTGTTTTGGCCATTGCCCGGAGACTGGCTGATGGAGAAAAGATAGAAAATATACGTGAAATACCTCAGACTGTCTTTTTTACCGAAGAGCCTGCCGGAAAGGATGACATTATTCTTGCATCCTATGAGGAATGTCTGAAGGATAAAAAAAGACAATCTTTAAATTTCCGGCATATCGAAGAGGAATCGAACAAGTACTCAGGCAATATACTTCGCCAATCCGGAATGGGAAGGACCGTAAGAATTAATCCGATGTATCCTCCTATGGATACTGGCGAAATAGACGCCACTTTCGACCTCCCCTATACCCGTATGCCTCATCCACGCTATAAGGGCAAAGTGATTCCGGCTTATGAAATGATAAGGCATTCTGTCAACATGCACAGAGGATGTTTCGGTGGTTGCGCTTTCTGTACTATATCAGCGCATCAAGGAAAGTTCATTGCTTCACGTTCAAAGGCATCGATACTCCGTGAAGTGGAACAAATAACCAAGATGCCTGATTTCAAAGGATATATATCTGATTTGGGCGGACCCTCCGCAAATATGTATGCAATGGGCGGTCGCAACAAGGAGGCTTGTAAGAAATGCATCAGGCCTTCATGTCTTCATCCGAAACCATGTCCGAATCTTGACAACAACCATGCCGCCCTTCTGGACATCTACAAGTCCGTGGATGCTATACCGGGTATAAAAAAATCATTTATTGGCAGCGGCATACGTTATGATCTGGCCATGGCGGATAATGTTGATCCTAAGATCTGTGATATAAACCGCCGTTACATTGAGGAAGTGATCCGAAACCATGTTTCAGGTCGTCTGAAAGTAGCGCCCGAACATACTTCCGATGCGGTTCTCAATGTGATGCGTAAGCCATCCTTCCAGTTATTTCATAAATTCAAGAGGATATTCGACAAAATCAATACTGAATGCGGACTTAAACAACAGTTGATACCATATTTCATATCCTCCCATCCAGGATGCAGGAAAATGGATATGGCGGAACTCGCGGCGATAACTAAAGGATTGGATTTCCATCTGGAGCAGATTCAGGACTTCACCCCCACTCCGATGACGGTTTCCACTGAGATATATTACAGCGGCATACATCCGTATACCGAAGAACATGTATATACTGCGATATCTCCCAAACAGAAATTGGCGCAACGGCAGTTCTTTTTCTGGTATAAACCTGAAGAACGAGCATCGATTATTGCCGATCTAAGAAAGATGCGTCGTGAAGACTTGATCAGAGCCTTATATCCGAATCCTCCCAAAGGAGTGTCCGGTCCGATGCATAAAAGCACCTTTGATTCCCGCCGAAAATTTGAATCGGGAAATAGAAAGAAGTATAAACCTAAATAAAAACACCATGAACAAAACAAAATTGACCATGTGTGCAATGTTGCTGCCCATAGCCCTGACCGGATGCCAGAGCAAAGAGGCAAGTGAGAAGATTATCGAGAAACCTGACATCAACATCGTTGACGGGCAGTTCACGCCTGAAGTGCTCGAGGCTTTCGGCCGTATCGGCGATGTCGCGGTGAACCCCGACGGCAAGACAGTTGCCTTGACTGTTTCCTATGAGGATATCGAGGAAAACAAGAGCAATGCCGAGATCTACAAAATGGAAATCGGAGGTAAGGAAATGACACGCCTTACCAAGACCGCCAAGTCCGAAAGCAATCTCCGTTGGTTCCAGAATGGCGAGAAACTGGCGTATCTTGCATATGACAAGAATACAGAAGCCATGCAGATACACAGCATGGATACTGATGGAAATGGCGTAAAGTGTCTGTCGAAGGTTAAGAACGGCATTGAATGTTTTGAAATCGCACCCGACGGCAAACATGTTGTGTTCGCATCGCCCATAGACGACTTCAATCAGAAGGATTCCACTCTTTTCGCAGGTCTCCCCAAAACAACGGGCAGAGTGGTAGATGACCTTATGTACAAACATTGGGACGAATGGGTTGAGAAGATTCCACATCCCTTCATAGCGGAATTCAATCCGGACGGCGTAGGAGAAGCCACCGATATCATGGCCGGCGAACCCTTCGAATGTCCTATGCGTCCGTTTGGGGGCGCCGAATCTTTCGCATGGGCACCGGACGGCAAAAGCCTGATTTATGTAAGCCGTAAGCTAAAGGGTCAGGAATATGCGTTCTCCACCAACTCCAATCTTTATCAATATGATCTGGAGAGCAAGCAGACTGTCAATCTGACAGCCGGCGAACAAGGTTACAACACGGATCCTGCGTTCTCCCCCGACGGCAAGCAGGTGGCATGGCTCTCGATGGCCACCGCCAAGTATGAGAGCGACAAGAAACGTCTGATGGTCATGGATATGGCCACCAAACAAGTTCGTGATCTTACTGCCAACTGGGATTATTGGCCCGAAAACGTCGCATGGTCTCCTAATGGTAAAAAAATCTGGTTCTCCGGTTATTATGAAGGAACCGAGCCTGTATTCACTATCGATGTTGCGACATGCACAATCGACACTGTGGCCCACGGCATTTGCGATTATGGCAAACCCCAGCCTATCAGCGACACTCAGGCCCTGACACTGCGCCACAGCATGCGTGAACCCAATGAAATGTACATGGTTGGTGGAGAAGAAAAGAAACTCACCACTGTCAATGATGAATTGCTGGCCAAACTGAAACTTGGCGAAGTTCGCAAAGTCATGGTGCCTACCACCGACGGCAAAATGATGACATGCTGGGAAATCCTCCCTCCCGATTTCGATCCCAATAAGAAATATCCTGCCATTCTTTATTGTCAAGGTGGCCCTCAACAGGCCGTAAGCCAGTTCTGGAGCTATCGTTGGAACTTTATGATTATGGCTGCCAACGGTTACGTGGTAATTGCTCCTAACCGTCGCGGTCTTCCGGGATTCGGCACCGAATGGAACCGTCAGATCAGCGGTGATTACGGAGGTCAAAACATGCAGGACTACTTCTCCGCGACCGACTATATCAAAGCACGTCCTTATGTGGACGCTGACCATGTAGGCGCTATCGGCGCAAGTTACGGTGGATTCTCGGTTTACTGGCTGGCCGGTCACAATGATGGTCGTTTCGCCGCGCTTGTTTCTCATGCCGGTATATTCAACATCGAGGCCCAGTACCTTGAAACTGAAGAAATGTGGTTTGCCGACTTCGATCTTGGCGGTCCGTACTGGGATAAGGAAAATGCAATTGCACAGCGCACTTATGCCACATCTCCGCATAAGTTCGTCAACAATTGGACTGCTCCGATGCTCATTACCGTCGGAGAGCTGGATTATCGTATTCTGGCATCTCAAGGAATGATGGCGTTTAATGCCGCGAAGATGCACGGTCTCGAAGCCGAGATGCTTGTGTTCCCGGATGAGAACCACTGGATTCTAAAGCCACAAAACGCCATACTCTGGCAACGATGCTTCTTCCGCTTCCTGGATAAATATCTTAAGAAATAGTATTGAATTGTATCTATCAAAAGGATGATGTTTAACTATCATCCTATTGTATCTGAATAAATGAGGTCAAGATCTGTATAATACCGATCTTGACCTCATTCCTTTATAATTCAGATCATTAGTGTCCACTAATGAATTTCATAATGTCCCGATAGACTATAGCCGCTCTCTCTATGGTCCGTTAAAACAACAAAAAAGCGTGGAACGGTGTCTGCATTCTTATCGAGGCATCGCCAAACGCCCAAGTCGAAAATGACAGTCCGCTCCCACGCCATGCCGTATACTGACCCCTAGACGGGGAGTGGATATGCGACAAGCATGAGCGTTTTGACCGCTCTCCTTTCGACTTTCAAAAATTTGGCGATTTTCGATAAAAGGATAAGCAAAAACGCTTACAATATTTTCGCGAATTAATTCGCAATGACAAAAATATAAAATAAGGTTGAATTAACCAAATCTCTATCAAATTTTATTTTTCTAAATTTTAAAAGAGTATTCCTCCGGTTTTAACATCATTACGGGAGTCGAAATCTGCAAATGACAGATTTCGACTCCTAATTATTATTATTGTTATTTGAAAAGATTTTTATAATTTTACTGGCACTAATTTATAATCATTCTGAATAGATATCATGAAACGTATAGCTCTATTACTGATAGTTTTCCTGTCTGTGCATTATTGTAGTATTATTGCCCAGAGTCTTCAGTCCGACTCTCTATATGCCATTGGGGTTGAACTCTATAACCAGCAGCGTTATGCTGAAGCGATTCCTATGTTTGAAAAAGCCAAGGAACTCGACATTGCGGAGATTAACCCGGAATCCCTTCGCAGCGGATATTCCGCGTCATGGTTGGCAAGCTGTTATTATAAGCTGGGCGACATTCAAAAAGCTAAATCTTATAGCAAATATGAATACAAGTTACCGCCGGTTGATCGCCGTAAAACAGTGGAAATAGACAATCTTATGGATGCAATTATGCCGATGCTCAAGTCTCAGGATTATGACTCTGCTTTGGTGAAATTGAAAATCCTTAATGACAAGGAATACAAATTATTCGACAAGGACCACTATCTGCATATGACTACAAATGGCTACATTGCAATGTGCGACATGTCCCTCAATCAATATGACGAAGCAATTCCTTATTTGGAAGAAACCGTCAGGCTTATCCGTCATAATTATTGTGAGACGGACACAATGCAATTGACTCAACTGGACAATCTCTACAATATTTATTCCCAAAAGGGACAATTTGATAAGGCTGAAGCCATCAACAAAGATTTTGAGAGAGTCATCAATTCAAACTATGATACAAGTCATCCTTATCAGCTCGAAGCGAAAAGCAGATGCATGATGCTTATGATTATGCAAAGGAAATGGGATGACGCAAAAAACGCACTTCCTTCACTCCTCTACGCCGCTCAAATCTGCAATGGCAATGATCCTGCGAAGATGAACGATTACATCTCATCCATACGACAATGGTTCGAAAACGCCGGCAGACGTGAAGAATGCGCATACATCGATAAATTTTCTGTTTCTAACCTCCACACAGCTTCACCACAAGAGTCTTTTTACGCATACTTAAAGAAGTTTAATAATGAAATCAACACAAAAAATATAAAGGAAGCGGAAAAGACTCTCGACGACATTTCGAATTTTATAATCACATTGCCGAAGACGGAAAGAATTGAATATGACAATACTTTAGAATGGATGAAATGCGTGGTTTTATTTATGGACCAACATTTGGACGAAGCCAAAGATTTATATCTGCGATTGAAAGGAACAACTTCTTCATTATTGACTTCCAATGACATAATAAAGTCTTTGCAATTAGTGACAAAAATGGGAATATGCCTGTCCCTTTCCGATTATGAAGGGGCTATTGACGCAATAGACCAAGAAATTGAAATGCTTGATCCAAGTCTACGAAATAACTCTATAAACCTATACGCTGTTAAAGCTTGTTTAAACGCTATGTCCGGCAATTATCAAGAAGCTAAAAAGCTGACGGGTGAAACGATTTCCCTATGGAATAAAAAAGTATTGGAAACCGAATCCTTATATAGATTGGACAAGGATACGGCGGAACTTAATCAGGTGTTGAACATATTTGATCTTTATATCCGCAATAACCACATGGCAGACAGCGCGAGATATACTATACGAGAAATCAAAAGCGAATATCTGCTGCTAAAAGCTAAAATACTGCGACATACTGAGTTATATCAGCTGGATTATGGTTATTATGACTGCATGTCGGATTACGCCTTGGAACTCATAAAAATGCACAAATATCCGGAGGCGCAGGAATTGATGGATTCTTGGCTTGACGAATGGAGGATCACATTTGATTTATTGCCCAAGAAATCAAATGAATCAGCATATGAGGAGCGAAAACAAAAAGCCTTCAAGGCTCTTGAAGACGCTTTGTACTTCAGATGTGATTACTGTTATGAAAAACGGGATTCCGCCGCTAAAAAGGCCTTTGATGATCTCTATGACTACATGAAATTTCGAACCGGCGATGAATTCAGCGATGAATGCTTGGAAGCGAAGTCCACGTATTATGACTTCATGGGAGATTCTGAAGGTCTTCTGAATTTTGTTATTCAAAACAATGATAATGCTCTTGACGAACTGTCAGCATATGGTTTGAATTATTTTGCTCCTATTATTGCAAATAAATATAGGAGAGAAGGAAACAGCGAAAAGATTCTTTCTTATTGGGACAGAATCATTAAGAAAGCCTTGAATAATTATGATTCAACAAATGAAGAAGACGATATAATCTTCGGGACTTTAGACAAGACCATCAAATATTATACGCGAGAAAAGAAAGACACAGATGGACTTATGAAGTATTATGCCAATGAAATATGGCCTAAGTTCGATGTATTCGGAGACAGGCATTTGGAATATTTCCTTAAGTCGATCAATCAATTTGCCGTAAACATTAGAGATTCCTCGTTTATTCCATATTTGGAGCAAGAGTTGATAAGATCCGGCAATTTAATTGATACACCGTATCATAAAGCCTCATATTACCAGATAATTGCCGGGGTATTATATTGCGGAGACAATACTCAGGATTTAGCTTTGAAATATCTTGTTCAAGCTCGAGAACTGGTAAAGGAAGACATCGTTCTGGGTCTGTTGTTCGATTGCTTCAAGCATAAAACCATACACCATTTATCCTCTGTCAACTGGGATAATGGAATTGAATTGGGTTACGATTTAATCAAACGTATGTCATCCGATGTAAAGTTCAAAAATACACATGAGTATCTGGCTCTTATCATCAGACAGATGGAAATGCTGAAATCTCGGAACATGTATGATGATATGGTTGATATCGGCGAAAGCTATTTCAAATCAAAATGTTCAGAGTATCCTGTTGATCTGTTCAATGAAGAACATACAATGTTTAATGAGATAAGAATCATAAACAACAATATATTAAAGGATATTTTATTGTTGCAGGATCAAAATATATGTGAACTCGTTTTTGAGGCAAAATCTGCCCTCAATGCAAAAGATGCGGAAATTTATGCGTTAAAAGTCATAAAAGATAAATATAATAATCTTGAAACATCAATGAAAGTAAACAGTGTCTCGCCATGGCAATGCGATGATCTGATAAGCATGACCAGCAAGTATGCTTACCGCCATCGGACAGACTCATTGAAAATATACGCATATAATACTTCATTGCTGTGCAAAGGGCTGCAATTGCGATCCAATAATGCCATACGGGCCATAATTAAAAAATCGGGCCACCGAGGGGCTCTCCGTAAATTAGAAGAACTGGAGACCGTAATGTATAATCTGCCGTCAGCAACCGGGGCCCGGAAGGACAGTCTGTTGACAAAGCGACAGGAGCTGGAAGAAGATTTACACCGTTTGTCAAGCAGTTTCGGCGATTACAAGAAAATGCTTTATACATCATGGGAGAATGTGCAGGCAGCGATGGGACAGAATGACCTTGCTATTGAACTTACTTATGTCACAAAGGATTATAACGACATTGATAATGCCGGTTATAAATATGGATATTACGCCTCCGTACTGAATAAGAAAATGAAAACTCCTGAAATTGTATATATCTGCGGAGACGACAATATAACGTCGGACTTAGAAATATATGAATCTTCCTACCTGAGTGAATTAATAATGCAACAATTGAAACCTTATCTTAAAAATATTTTAGTAGATGACAAAAATTAAAATTATGCTGTTAAACATCTAAAATTCAGTCGA
>USIY01000004.1 GCA_900554845.1 uncultured Bacteroidales bacterium
ATAGTGTCTGTTTTGAGGGTGAGCAGGTCAACGAGCAATATGTCGCGCACTGTTGTGGGTCGTTTATCGTAACGGCTGCGCTGGGTCGTTACCAGTATTTTGTCTCCTTTGTTTGAAATGTCGTTAAGATATAACTGACGGAATCCGAATGTAAGGGGAGTGACGGCTCCTGAGTTGAAGTCGACATGCCAGAGGCGGGCGCGGTTTCTCCAGCCGGGCTGCCGGTCCTCCGGCTCTATGACTTCATAAATGTCCGGATCTTCAGAAGGTCCTTCGGTATATGTGGTGAGAATGGCGAAATCCTCGGTGGGGGAGATTGTCAGGTTCCCTTCAGGAATGCCGGAGGCAAGGATTGTTTCGGCGTTTGTCTCAGGATTTACCGAGTAAAGCGTTGATGTTCCGTCGCCGGAAGTCCTGGTGTGCCATAATCGCTCTGAACGCGGCATCCATTTCAAGTCATCGAATGTGGTCGTACCTGTGAGGACACCATCGGCGGTGTGGTATGAGCGACTGAAACTATAATTTTTTTTGCCGCCGGGTTCGAGAGTGGTATATGAGACCTGCAGATATTTACCAGATGGAGACAGGGATAAATTCCTTGAATGTGTGCCGTCCATAAAATCCCCCAACGACAGCATGCGTCCGCCGGCTGCCGATAATTCGCTGACACGTATATTGCCGACACTGTTTTTCGGCAGTGTCAAGGATACATTTGCCAAAGGATGTGAGGTAGGAGTGTTTAGCCAGTCTATATCTATTTTGTACGAGCCGGGTTTAAGGTTCAGCGGTTTGTCATATGCTACCCCGTTGATATATATTCTGGTGTTGTCGGGGGCGACGATTCCCACATCCTTGGTGAACTTATTGACATCCACTCTGAAAGAGATTCGTCCCATTTCAAAAGAGTCGCTTTTCGACAGCTGGCTCCCGTATGCCGCGATGCCGGCGTCTCCAAGTTGTATATTCCGGTTCGATTCAAGCAATTCTTTGAATTCAAACGGCTTGCCGTTGACGTTGACGCTGTCGATCATCACCGGAGTTCTAAACCGCAGAGGTTTGCTGACTTGCATCCTTTCGATGCGGACGGTATCGGAGTTTTGAGCGGCCATGCCGAAAACCGGCATGGCTGTCGCCATCATGGTTATTAGTATTTTGTTCATCATGGTGTTGATGTCAGTATATGTTCGAAACTATAGATTTTTGCAATCATCTGCAAAGTTAACGAAAATACATTGAATTAGCGAATAAAAGTTATGTTATAAGAATTATCCCACATACAATCAAGCCAGACCTGCGCGCGTGATATGGAAAGGAGGTTCTCCAAACCTCCGGCCAACCGTTTGTCCGAAGGCCAAAAATGTTACTGATATGCAGCATACTCAAAAGAGTGCAATTTTCGTTTTGTCAATATGACAAAAACAATATTCATGGAATTTGAATATTGAACGATTTCTTAAAATTTCTGATACAATGAAAAATAAGGTGTTATATATCGTATTGATTGCGATAGCGACGGTGTTCGTTGAGTTGAGGGGCGCTCAGGTGCCATTGCCGGATAATGAATTCGGGGTGGTGAGTCCGGAGGGCGCATGGTGCTGGTTTGCCGATCCGCGTGCGCTGCATTATGAGAACGCCGACAAAGGCATCGACAGGACTTACATCGGTTACATCGACGTGCATGGTAATATCAAGGCAACCCAGATAGACTGGATAAACAACAAGAGCGAAGAAGTTTTGATCAGATCATATTTCCAACCGGATGATCATGACAATCCGACATTCCTGGCGCTCCCTGACGGCCGAGTGATGGTTTTCTATTCGCGACATACCGACGAGCCCTGTTTTTATTACCGCGTGTCGCACGAACCGGGGGACATAACGACATTGGGAGATGAGAAAGTCCTCAGAACCAAAGACAACACCACTTATCCATCGCCGTTTATACTTTCCGATGATCCCGAACATATTTACCTGTGCTGGCGTGGCATAAACTGGCATCCCACCATAGGGCGCATGATGATTCCGGATGACGACGGCAACACCAATTTCGACTGGGGGCCATATCAAATGGTACAGTCCACCGGAGCCAGACCATACGCCAAATATGCCTCCAACGGAAAGTACAAACTCTATTTTGCATATACTACCGGCCATCCCGATAACGAAGATCCCAACTACGTCTATTTCAACGAAGTAGATGTGAAGGGCCATTATCTCAAGGATATCAATGGCAAAGTCCTTTCGAGAATCCAGGACGGTCCCTACCTTGTGGACAAGAGCATGGAATTTGTCAAGGCCAATCCATCCGTAGTAGTGGATCATTCCGGATACAGGGACTGGATATGGGAACTGTCAATGCAATCGGACGAGCATCCCGTCATTGCCATGGTTCAGATATCAGGGGATAAAAAGGATCATGACTATTATTGGGTCACTTGGGACGGAAACGAATGGAAGAAGACATTTCTTGCAGATGCCGGAGGTCATTTCCATAATTCACCTGAAATAGAAAAGTGTTACAGCGGAGGAATGACGATCGACAAGAAGAATCCACGGGTGGTTTACGGCTCTGTGCCTGTTGAAGGAAAGCACGGCAAAGTGTACGAGATAGTCAAGTACACGGTCAATCCAGACGGGACTGTAAGCCGTGATGCGATCACCAAGAATTCCATTATAGATAACGCCCGTCCTTTCTCCATTCCCGGCGCTCAAGAACAAGAAAAGCCCGTTTCTCTGGCATGGATGAACGGCGACTACTACGACTGGATAGTTAGCAAAGAACGGCCGTCTGGATATCCTACGGCCATATATGCCGACGGTCCGATGCCGGTTAGCAAAACTAAGCTTCCTAAAACGGTGGCTAAAGGAACTCTCGACGCAAGCCAGAGCGCGAAGTTGGATGTCAATAACAACGGAGATTTCACCATTAACATGAAATTGAGCGACGTGGGTCGCAATCTCCCCGGTTCACGATGGAACTTCGGCAATTTCAGCTACGGAATTGACCGAGGTACCCTCAAACCTTATGTCTTCGCTGACGGCAGTCTATACAGCAGTTCCAATATGGTCGCCACTTCCGACGGATGGACAAAATATGTCCGCGCCACTGACGGCAAATGGTGCGCTCCTGAGATTCTCGATGAAGTCGAGATCTGTCTGACTTATAGGGACGGTGTGCTACGGACATATATAAACGGTTTGCTTGATCAGAACATCAAAGCCCAAGGATTGAAAACAACCGAGATCGAATCCATATCACCTCCCGGCCTTAAGACTGAATATGAAATTTACCCTGCGACACTGGATCAGGACCAAATCAAAGCTCTTGTCAATAAATAGTTTAAGTAATTGAATTTTGAGAAATTAACAACATTTCAGAAGCCTTATTGGTATTTGGAATTTTTTTTGTAATTTTACTGTGTGAAGTCGTTTAAACTAATTTACGTTTAATAATATGTGAAGAAGTTTAAACTTTATGGCAATCTTTATTAATCTTTTGGGTGTATTTCTTCGCTCTCATCGGCACCGACCGTTAGGTCGCTGCCTCTTCGATCAAAGAAATCCCCTCCAAAACCTTAATAAATCTTGCCATAAAAATTAGTTTAAACGACTTCAGTGAAAAATTGTTCATAACCGTCGTGCGGTTGCTGAATGACAAAAGATTAAGGAATTGCTAATATCGGTTGTATATGCAGGACAACAAGGGGGATAACATCGATTACGGGAAGTTGATACAGGAGCGGGCCGACCATGTTTTTGAAATTATGGAAGGCCGCGTGTCGGCCGAGGATATGTCGAGGATACATGCGGCGTATCAGTTGGCACGAGAAGCCCATGCGGAACAACGCCGCAAGAGCGGCGAGCCGTACATACTTCATCCGATAGCGGTGGCCAACATAGCGGCGCAGGAGCTTCACCTCGGCGCCAACCCCGTCATAGCCTGTTTCCTGCATGACGTGGTGGAGGACACCCCTTACACCATTGATGACATCCGCGAGCGCTTCGGCGATGATGTGGCTTTTCTGGTGCAGGTGGTGACAAAGAAACCGACGCGGAATTATGAGCTCTCCAAACAACTTGACAATTACAGGCAGTTGCTGGACTCGATGCAATACGACATCAGGGCGATACTTGTAAAACTCGCCGACCGCCTGCACAATATGCGCACATTGGCGTCGATGAAACCGGAGAAGCAGATGAAAATAGCCGGAGAAACCGACTATTTCTACGCCCCTTTAGCCAATCGTCTCGGTCTTTACAACATCAAGACGGAGCTTGAGAATCTCTCGTTCCGGTATCGTTGCCCGGATGAATACGAGGAACTGTCTTCCCAGATAGCCCGGCATGTCGCCACCAACAAAGAGAATCTCGAGACATTCCGCCGTCAGATATCCGAAACTCTTGAGAACGCCGGTATCAAATGCCGGGTTGTCGTGGATTTCCGCAGACCGTTCAGCCTCTGGCGAAAAATGCATAAATACGGTGATGATTTCAACCATCTTAAATACAGACACTTTGTGGATGTGATTTTTGATGAGAAATCCACTGACAAGACCGAGAAACAGATGGCGATGCAGATCTATTGCATACTGACCGACCGATTCAAGGAGAAGCATTGCAGCATGAGCAATTATATAGATGCTCCCAAGGAGAACGGCTACCAAAGCATACATACGAAGCTGTTGCCTGATTTCGGACGTTGGCAGGAGGTTCATATCAGCAGCGAGGCCATGAACCGTCAGTCGCAGCTCGGCTGCATCGCCGAACGGAATGAGGATAATATCCAGCGGTGGATAGAGAAATTCCGTGAGGTGCTTCGCGACACCATCAACAACTCGGAGAATAACGAACGCTATATGGAGGATATCATCACGAATTTCTACAATGACGATATCCAGGTGTTTACACCGTCCGGACAGAAGATAATTCTTCCGCAAAACTCTACGGTGATAGACTTCGCGTATGAAGTCAGCGACACGCTCGGAGACCATGCCAAATATGCGCGTATCAACAGCCGTCTCGACCCGGTCAATACCACTTTGCGAAGAGGCGATGTGGTGAAAATCTTCACCGACGAGGATGCCCATCCTTCGGACGACTGGGAGAACTTCGCGCATACATATAAAGCAAAGACCGCCATCCGCCGCTACCGCGAGTCAATCCCGAGATCCATGTTCCATCGTTGTCCCAAATGCAATCCCATTCCGGGCGAGGAAGTGATCGGAATCCGGAATCATTATGATCCCAACATAGTGACGGTGCATAAACGTGACTGCCATGAGGGAATATCGATGGCGTCTTCGTATGGCGACGACGTGATGTCGGTGGATTTCGCTCCCACTAAAAAACTTTACTCCGTGACTCTGCGGGTCCGTGCCGTGGACCGTCACCATCTCTTCATAGATTTGGCCGATTGCATCACCAACACCCTGAATCTTTCGATGGAGTCGTTCAATACCAAGACGGAAAGAAACATAGTGGTGTGCATCATTAAGTTCGGCGTTCACTCGTACGACGAAATACGCACGATAATGAAACATTTTCAGGCCATCGAGGGTGTGGACGAAGTGAAACGTCTTGAAGGCGCGGACAATTGAAGTCCGGAGGGTGCGCAATATTTTTTACATTAAAATTGTTCTAAAGAAATAATAGAACACCAATATGAAGACAGCGTTAATTACCGGCATAACGGGTCAGGACGGATCGTACCTGGCCGAGTATCTGCTTGAAAAAGGTTATGATGTTCACGGCACGATTCGTCGGTCGTCGGTCGATTTCCGTGAACGCATAGCCCATCTGGAGGGTCATAAGAATTTTCATCTGCATTATACCGACATGACCGACTCGATGTCGATCATTCAGGTGCTGAACCAAGTTCGTCCAGACGAACTGTACAATCTTGCTGCCCAAAGCCATGTCCAGGTGTCGTTCGATTCCCCGGAATACACCGCTAATGTGGATGCCGTAGGAGTGTTGCGTCTTCTTGAAGGCATCCGTCAGTGCGGTCTGACCGATACATGCCGATTTTACCAGGCGTCCACTTCTGAACTTTTCGGGAAGGTAGAGGCCGTCCCACAGAACGAGGAAACTCCGTTCCATCCGTACAGTCCTTATGCGGTGGCAAAACTTTACGGTTTCTGGATAGTGAAGGAATATCGCGAGGCTTATGGCATGTACGCATGTTCGGGCATATTGTTCAACCATGAGTCGGAACGCCGTGGAGAAACTTTCGTAACCCGCAAGATCACGCTTGCGGCTGCACGCATCGCTCAGGGCAAGCAGGACAAACTTTATCTCGGCAATCTTTCTTCATTGCGTGACTGGGGATATGCCCGCGATTATGTGGAGTGCATGTGGCTGATTCTGCAGCAGCCGGAACCTGACGATTATGTGATCGCCACCGGCGAGCAGCATTCTGTTCGCGAGTTCTGCCAGCTTGCTTTCCGCAGAGTAGGCATAGAGCTACGGTTCGAGGGAGAAGGCGCCGAAGAGAAGGGTATCGACACAGCCACAGGAAAAGTATTGGTAGAGGTTTCGCCTGATTTCTATCGTCCCACGGATGTGGTGAATCTGCTCGGCGATCCCACAAAAGCCAAGACCAAACTCGGCTGGAATCCAAGCAAGACCACTTTCGAGCAGCTTGTGAACCTTATGGTGGATTCCGACATGGCCAAAGTCGCTATGGACAGGGCCGGAGAGCAAGTGCGCACCAATCTCGCCGAATACCTTGAGAAAGGAATCGTGAAATGAAATAGTATATGTCCGTTTTCGGACAAAAATCATATGCAGTACAGGAGTGCCGGCAGGAGTCGGCGCTCCCTTTTTGTTACTGATAATCTGAAAGTAAGAGATGCGAAGGCGGAGTGATAGGAATTTTTATTTGCAAACGGTCGCGGCTCATAGTAAATTTGTCTCATAAGTAAAACACAACGACAATGCGTATAAGATTAGTTTGGGCCGTCCTTGCACTTGTTTTCGGAGTGTCGGGGGCTTCTGCAATCGATTATTTCAGCGTTACAGGCACCGTAAAGGACAAAGTGACCGACGCTGGTCTTACAGAAGGGCATTACCGCCTTCTCAACACCGGCGACAGCACTCTTGTGAAGGAAGGCAATGCCTTCTCAAGATGGATGTCGGGCAGCTCGGACAACTATAATGTAACGATAGATCCTACTTTTTCCATCAGGGATCTCGACAGATCTAAAAAATATATCCTGGAACTTACCCATGACAGATATGAACCCTTCTTCATCGATATCGATCCCTCGACGATGAAGAAAAAGGCCGACGTCATGAATCTCGGCGTTCTGCGAATGACCAAGGCAAAAATGCTTAGCGAGCTGACGGTCACCGCCACAAAGGTGAAGTTCTACAACAAGGGAGATACCATTGTCTACAATGCCGACGCGTTCGTGCTGGCGGAAGGAAGCATGCTCGAGGCGCTCATAGCCCAGCTACCGGGAGCGGAATTGAAGCCCAACGGACAGATCTTCGTGAATGGCCGGTTTGTGGAGAACCTTTTGTTGAACGGCAAGGATTTCTTTAAGGGCAACAATAGCGTGATGCTTGAGAATCTCGGAGCCTATACCGTCAAGAATATAGCCGTATACGACGGTCAGGACGAAATGGACCGGATCATGGGCAAGGAATTCGGAGAGAAAAAGCTTACGATGGACGTGCGTCTGAAGAAAGAGTACATGAATGGTTTCATCCTCAACGGCGAGGCCGGATACGGCACGGAGAGCCGTTTCCTCGGGCAGTTGTTCGGGATGTATTACAATGACTTGACGCGCATATCCTTCTTCGGCAACGCCAACAACCTCAGCGACACCTGGAATCCGAGCCAGTACAGTTCCGGATATCAGATGAAGGAGCCACAGTCCGGCGAGGTCGACACATATTCCGGAGGTGTGGATTATAACACGCGGGTGGCACACTCCCCGTTATCGTTTGAGGGCAACGCCGAGGCGAACTATCAGGTGAGAAAGGATAAAAAGTCCGTCTACACCACCAATTTTCTTCCAGGGGGCGACACATACGGATACTCATTCTCCGACTCCCGTCTGCGGAACCTCGCGCTGAAAACGTCCCATACTATGAAGGTAATGGAGGAGAAATGGAACCTTCAGTTCACTCCGAAATTCAATTATGTCCGCAATGACGACAACTCGTCGCTGACACAGGCTGCCTTTTCGCGCGAATGGGACGATGTGGACAGGGATTTCATCGACGCCATTTTCTCCAACTCAACAGCAGGCGTTCTGGAGTCGCTAATCAACCGCAATCTGAACGAGCGGAGCCGCTACGGCCACACCATGACCGCCGATGCATTCTCCAATGGAAAATTCAAACTGTCTAACGAAACGGACGCGCTGTCGTACCTCCTGTCGTATACTTATGGACGCAAGCATTACAACGACCGTGAACGTTATCTGTTGAACTTCGGTTCTGACCGGACATCGGCACAGTACGCCGATCGCCATTATGCAAATCATCCCGACTACAACTGGCGTGCGAAGGGTGCGTTCGGATATGTCTGGAATGTAAGCCGCGGCTTGTTTCTGGATATGTATTATACTTATCAGCGTTATCACAGTCGTTCGGTCTCCGACCTCTACAGCGCGGAAAACTACAATGAAGCTTCCGGAGGAGGACTGATCGCCGGACTTCCGTCGGCCACGGAACATTATATGGAACTGGATCCGGACAACAGCTTCGACAGCCGTTACCGCGAGGAATCCCATCAGCTTAATCTGGACTTTAACTGGGAGCTGCCGAAAGCCGGTGTATACATCTGGCTGTCGGTACCTTTCCAATTGCGCCGCCAATGGCTGGATTACACACGCGGCGACATCTTCGCCAACCTGCATAGAGACAAGTTCTTTCTGGGCAATTTGTCGGGAAGCATCAACATCAGCAAGCAGTCGTTGGGATGGATATATATAGGACTGGATCGCAGCGTGATGTCTCCGGATATGGTGGATATGGTGGATTTCACCAACAGTCTTGACCCCTTGAACATCCGCCGGGGCAATTCGGGCCTGAAGGATATGGCAACCGACAACATCCGTGTCTATTACGATAAGACCCTGAGTCAGGATAAACAGATGAAGCATCACTATGGAGTGGAATTCACAGTGATCGAGAACGCTTTGGCTTATGGATACACTTACGACAAAGCGTCCGGCGTCAAGACCGGAAGCATGTACAATGTGTCGGGAAACTGGAATCTTAACTTGTCGCAGAGGTTCGGCCTGCAGTTCGGCCCTCTTAACCGCTTCGAGCTGTCGCAGACCACACGATACAATCATGCCCGCAGTGCCGACCTTATCGGAACTGAACAAGGTGGTCTGGAGAAGAACATCGTGAACAGCAACTCCATATCGGAGGATGTGAGCCTGGCCTATACATTCGGCAAGAGCCGCATCGCGGCCAACTTCAACGGCAGCTGGAACCGTTACACCAGCGGACAGGCGGGATTTCAGCCTTTCAACGCATGGAACCTTAAGTACGGAGTGACGGGCAACTTTACGCTTCCAGCCAACTTCGCCATCCAGACATCCTTCAATGTGTTCTCGCGCAGGGGATACTCGGATCCGTCGTTGAACAAGGACAATTTCGTATGGAATGCACGTATAAGCTACTCTCTCCTGAAAGGGCAACTGTTGCTGATGGCCGACGGATACGATATCCTTCATAACCTCAGCAATGTGTTTTACACCGTCAACGCCCAGGCACGAACAGAGACTTACGCCAACACATTGCCGCGCTATTTCATGTTCCATATCCAGTGGAAATTCAACAAACTCCCAAAGAACAAGCGGAAATAAAATTCAGAACTTGAGCTCCACTCCTCCGAGGATAGTAAATCCCGGCATCGGACAGCCGTATATGATTTCGTAATGTCGGTCGGCTATGTTGTCGAGTTTCACGAAGAAAGTGGCGTCTGCCTTCCAATGAAGGTCATAAGCGGCCCTGAAATTGACAAGAGAGTAATTTTGATGCTCAGGACCGCCGGTATATAGGCCGCCGACAGTGTTCGATTCCAAAGTGAATGTGAAATCCCGGGGAGAATACTCCAGTTCGGCGTTAAGTTTGTTGAGCGGTGCGGCTATGATGTCGGCATCGGATTTAAGATAGCTGTAATTGGCGGCTATACGCCAGTCGCCGTTGATACGGTAGGATGCGTCTATTTCAAATCCTTTGTTAATGAATCGTCCTACATTTTCATTATGGGGCCGACCGTCAACACGGACCACCTGTATCATGTCCTTGCCGTCGATAAAGAAGAAGCTTACGCCGAAATTCAGTTTGCCGTCGAGCAATGTCTGGCGGAAATCCACGTCATAGCTCCACAATTTTTCCGGTTTCAGATCGGGATTGGCCGCAGCGTACATATACAGCTCGCGCAGGTTTGGAGCGCGGAAACCTTTGCTCCAGTTGAACTTGAACTGGCCTCCCTTGTAAGGCTTTAGGATGAATCCTGCCTGAGGCACCCATTCATTGCCGTACTGCGATCCATGTTGCAGACGGATACCGGCGTTCACATTCAGCAAGCCGTTCCAGAACCCTTGCTGTATCATGGCATAGCCGGCGATCTCGTTCTCGTATTCCTTGAAATCTTCACCTCTGTGGCCGCTGCCGTCCTTGAACGTATTCCAAGTTTTGCCGCCCCAGTGCAGGAAATCCACGCCGAGCGAGATATGACCGGCTTTCCAGAAATTCATTGTTTGGAACAGAGTGAATCCTGTGTTGATGTCCAAAGAGTTGAAGAGGTAGTCGCGGGGGGTGCCTCCGGGGGCGTAACCGTCGTCTACCTTATGGCGCCCCCAGTTGATGAACGCCTGGCCCCCTCCCTGCACATGTTCGTAGCGGTCCTGGACATAAACTGATCCGGTTCCGCGTTGCATGTAGGTCCACATGCTGAGAAGCGGAGACTGTATGGTCCCGGGATTGTTCGCCTTGGTCTGTGTCATGTCGACCATCGTTCCTATCTGCCAGTTGTCGATGGGCGCGTACTGGAACTGCATCATTTCGTTAGCCAGCCAGAACTCGCTGTTCTTACGGTTTCCGTTGCTCCGGTCCATGGTTCCGGCCAGAGTACCGCTGAATTTGCCTTTTTTGAATCCTGTGGCGAGAGCGAATTTCTGGGTGGTGAATGAACCGAACATGGCGCGGGCGCGGCCGTACCAACCGTCGGTTTTCTCTCGTTTGGTAATGATGTTCACCGATCCTCCCATGGCGCTTGATCCGTAAAGCAACGAGGAGGGACCTTTTACTACTTCCACTCTTTCCACTCCGTTGGCCACATATGTGTCCGGAAGTGAATGACCGAAGACTCCGGCCCATTGGGGCATGCCGTCCACCATGAACAGCACTTTGTTGCCCTGGCCTACGCCGCGGATGTTGAATTCTCCTGCCGAACCTCCGGACACTCCGTAACCGGCGTATCCTCTCTCGCTGACGAACACTCCCGGCACCTGATTTACAAGAATCGGCAGCAATGAAGTTTCGGTTGATTTCGCTATCTGCGCCTCTGTGACTATGTCCACATTAAGGGGCAGCAATTCTATACTTGTTTTCGTGGGAGCTATGGTTACAAGATCGGGAAGCTGGACGATGGTGTCCGGTTGTGACTCCGACACTGTCGCCGCCGTCATGGCTGTGGCTATCAATAAGGGCAATCCTGCTGTCATATGGATGTCGCTGTGAAGTTATATATAGTGATGGTTCGCTTTGCGTAACAGTTTAACAGAAAGAAGAAGGCTGTTAGTATATACAATTTACAGATATGATTACCATAATTACGGATAGACTGTCATTCCCTCAGACGAGAGTCGATAATGATCGTAACCGGACCGTCGTTTATAAGTTCCACCTGCATGTCGGCGCCGAACACCCCTGTTGGAACATGTCGTCCCAGACGTTGCTGCACCATCTCGGTATATGCTTCGTAAAGCTGTGTCGCCAATGCATGCCCGGCCGCACGTATATAGCTTGGACGGTTGCCTTTGCGCGTGGATGCCGTGAGGGTGAACTGGCTTATCGACAGCACATCGCCCTCTACGTCCATCACCGACCGGTTCATCACTCCGTTTTCATCATCGAAGATGCGCAGAGCAACCGTCTTGTCCGCCAGCCACTTGGCATCCTCCGGCGTGTCTCCTTCCTCAACTCCGATCAATACCATCAGACCTTGCCCTATTTTACCTTTAATTTCTCCGTCGACGCATACAGACGCTGTTGTAACACGTTGAATTACTATTCTCATATCACTTATTACCTAATTGCCACTTATAAAGATTCTGAGTGCAAAATTAATAGAAAAGAAATTTATGATTTGTTTAAAATTGTTAATGTGGATTAAACTTTTGAGGATGAAAGAGTATCTTAAAAAAGTGTAAAGATTCCCGAATATGCGAAATATTATAACTGCGACACTTCTGATACTGTGTGCATTATGTACATATGCTGCCGAGCCCGGCGATTCCGTGCCTCAATCTCGGATTGATTCCGTTTCTCAAAAGAAGGCGGAGCTGGATTCATTGCTGAACCATGAATCCATCAATCTTGACGACTTTGTGATCAAGGCCACGAAGGCTGCCGTAGTCACCAAACAGGATACTATCGAGTTCAACGCCGGATCATATAAGGTTACACCGAACGCCACTGTGGAAGATCTGCTCAAGAAACTTCCCGGAGTTGAAATAGGCTCCGACGGTAAGATAACGTCCAACGGCAAGAGCGTGACCAAAGTGCTGGTGGACGGTAAGGAATTTTTCGGCGAAGACACGCAGATGGCCACTAAGAATCTCCCTTCAGATCTGGTTGACAAAGTCCAGGTAGTGGATAAAAAGAGCGATTTCGCACGGCTCACCGGTGTGGATGACGGTGAGGATGAGACGGTCATTAATCTTACGGTAAAGAAAAATATGAAGAATGGATGGTTCGGCAATTTCGAGGCCGGTTATGGTACGGACCATCGTTACAGCGGTAATTTCAATGTCTCCACATTCACCGACAACAATCAGATATCGATAGTCGGGGGCGGCAACAATATTAACGAACAAGGATTCATGGACCGGGGACGAGGCAATTTCAACAGTTTCGGCGGTTCCGGAGGAATCAACGAGTCTCAGCGTATAGGGCTTAATTTCAATGTCGGGAAAACTGAGAAATTCCGGGTGGGGGGAAATGTATATTACTCTCATTCCGACAGGAAAGCCATCTCAAAGACCGACACCCAGTATCTGTTTCCGGATTCGGTAAGCACCAAGTCGGCGGGAAATAAATCAAGGGACCGCGGACATAATGTTTACGGGGACTTCCGTATGGAATGGAAGATAACTGAAAACAATTCCATAGATTTTCGTCCCAATTTCTCTATAAATTTCCGAAATTCGGAAATGAATGACACATCGTTGCTGCGTGCAGGAGACATATTGAAAACATTGGTAAACCGCAACGACAACAGCCGCTTCAACGACGGCACGAGCTGGAATGTTGGCGGAGACCTCATCTACAATCATAAATTCGCTTCGCATCCCGGCCGGTCGTTCAGCGTCCGCGCGCGTTACAGTTTCTCAAATACCCGTCAGTACAGCACTTCGTGGAACGACATCCTGTATTATCTTCAACAGGATGACTCGGAGACTCTTTATCAGTTTATCGACGGACATCAATGGAACAATAACATCAATGCCACTCTCACCTGGACCGAACCTCTCGGCGACTTGAAAAAAGGGAATTTCCTGCAGTTGAGCTATCGTTTTCAAGGACGATTCAACAATTCAGACAAAGGGACTTATGACCTGCCGTTGCCTGTGGATCCCGAGGGATTTATCCCGGCCGGCCTCGACAGAGTCCCTTCCGACGGTGATTTTAATCTCGATCTGTCGAATAATTTCCGCAACACATTGCTTACGCATGAGTTGAAAATCGGATATAAGAAAGTCACGAGCAAGATGAATCTTGAGGCGGGCATGGTATTCTCGCCGTCGAGCAGCAAAAGCACTGACCTGATCAATTCAGCCCGCGACATCCCTACAAATACTGTATGGAACATAGCGCCTTACTTCCGTCTTCGATACCGCTTTTCAAAAACTGAATCTCTGCACGTAAGGTATAATGCCCGCACACAGCAGGCCTCAATGTCACAGTTGCAGCCTGTGAAGGATGTGTCGAATCCTCTGAATATAGTAATAGGCAACCCCGATCTGAAACCTACGTTCACTCAGTCCGTTAACTTCCATTATAACCGGTATGACAACAACCGACAGCAGGCGCTAATGGCAATGCTTATGGCGGATTATTCCACAAATGTAATTGTGTCACGCACTGTCACGGATCCAGTCACGGGAGGCAGAACCACCACATATACCAACGCCAACGGAAATATGAATCTGTTCGGTATGGCCATGATCAACCAGCCGTTCAGAAACCGCAACTGGCGTTTCATGGCTCATCTGGACGCCCGTTATTCATCGCATGCCGGTTATATAAACGGAGATTTCAACCGTACCGGCAATCTCGGCATCTCTCCTCGAGCCGGAGTGACGTTCAACTGCGATGTGTTCCAGATGACCGTCAATCCCACTTATTCTTTCGGCATGACCACCAATACCCTTCCTGACCAGAAAAACCGTTATACCCATACATACGGTTTCTTCACCGACGCCACTCTCACGTTGCCGTTCGGCCTGACGGTAGGCACTGATCTGTCGTTCGACCGGTCTACCGGATATTCCGCCGGTTTTGACAACGATTCATGGTTATGGAACGCGAGCGTGTCATACAGTACATTGAAGGACAAGAGCCTGACATTCACAGTACGGGCATACGATATGCTGCAGATGAAGAAAAATGTAAGCCGCAGCATCAGCGCCAACCAGATAGTGGACAGCCGTTACAATGATCTGACCCGTTACGTGATGTTCAGCGTAAGCTATACGTTCAATACTATGAAGAACCGCAAACGTAGCGGAGAATTGGGTCCGGACGGACCCGAAGGTTTCGGACCGCCGCCGGGAAGAGGCCGCGGTCCCATGGGACCTCCTCCAGGCCGCAGGCCTTGAATAAAGCTTAATTTACCGCGCCTTGTGTCTCCCGGGATTCCCGGCGCAACACTTTTCTGATTGTCTTCCATTTCGGGAATATGGCCCAAGGACGCATCCGGCTGTAGCTTAGCGCAATGATGATGATGCAGATGATGCATCCTATCAACAGCCATCCATAAATCTCCTTCATGGACACCATCATGGCTTGCAATTGTGTGATTCCGAATACCTCTCCGAAGTGATTCATCACACCATCCGTGGGGAATTGCCGCCACATGGCAGTGTCGGTCACGCCCGAACTAAGCAGCGCAAAATTGCGGGCCGTGATTTTCTCGAACAATTCTCCGATCACAGCCGGTCCAAATGCAGCTCCGTAGACCGCTCCCATAAATCCATTGATGACAAGCGCCTGCGGAAACACCATGAAAGGAAGACCGCTTTGCACAATGGATGTAAGCAGAACAATGCTGATGACGACCGACCCGATGCCGCGTAAGAAAAGAGGAACGAAAAGCATCTCTTTCTCCACATTGTAGTCAAGCGTGAAATAGAACCAGCCGAGATAGAGAGCAAGGCATACGAAAGAGATCGCGACCATAGATTTGTAACGCCAGCGGCGCAGACAGAACAACCAGTAAGTCAAACCTACGCCTGTGACGATTCCGAAGAAAACATACCAGTTAAGATCTATCAGATTGGTGTTGTCAAAGCCGAGCGCAGCTCCCGTGTATGTTCCTTCGATCACATGTTCCGTTCCAAGCATTGTGAAGAATACAAGATACAGCAACGATGCCTTGACTACGTTTTTGTTGGTCATCGCCATGAAACTGATATACGGATGACGCAGGAATGTGGCACGCCATAGGTTGATCAATACGCACGCCAAGCCGATGACAGTGGCGGACCATATTTCCGGCGATTCCCACCAGTCGAAGTGATGTCCGTAGACGCAGATAATCCGCCTTGGCGTTTTCCATGACTATGCGGGCCTCTTGTACGGACGCTTCGGAAACGCTTACATTAGCGGACGCCGCGGTGGCGTTCCGGTCTGTTACGGACTGTGCCGCCAACGCGGCTTCATAACCGGCACGGGCCTATGCCACTCTGACTTTCAGATCAGCGTCATCGATAATCACAAGTGTGTCGCCTTTTTTTACAGGGCCGTATTCTTTGAAGCGGATCTCCTTGATGAAGCCTTGCACACGGCTGTTGACCGGGACTATCTGCTGGCGAATCTGCGCGTTGTCGGTGAATTCCACATGCCCGAAGGTCATGAAGCGTGTGGCCGTCCAGACTGCCGCGCCGATTATTACTGCCGATGCAAAAATATAAGACAGTGTTTTCTTTGTTCTGTTTTTCATATTTCTCCTGTGGTAAAAAGTAATTTGTAATAGGAATAAATGACATTGATGCGGGCGTTTATAAGATTCTGTTCCGCCTCAAGACGTGCGTTGGCAGCGTCCACTTGATCAGTGATCAGAGCCATCCCTTCGTTGTAGCGCGTAGAGATTGTATTGTAATTACGCACCGCCAGTTCCACGCCTTTGTCGCGGGTTTTAAGTTCGTGATACGATTCCAGATATTTGATATAGTCGGCCCGGACATCCATTTCCAGTTGAGTGCGTGTGGCGTCGAGTTCATCAAGAGCCTGTGCGGTGCGGGCCCTTCCCGCCGCCAGTTTTTTATTGGTATGCCATAAAGAAGAGAGATTGTAACTGATACCTACACCTACGAACCAATAGCTGAGGTCCCTGTTGATGGGCGGTACTTCGGTGAGTATCGGTCCGTTAAGGTTCCATTCGGCGTGCAGACCGACTTTAGGCATGAACTCGGCCTTTATGATTTTCTCTGCGGCGCGGTTTATGGCCACCGATTGATTTGCAAGTTTCAGAGCGGGGGAGTTGGCACAGGAATTTGTCAGCCATTCCGCTTCGCTTAGCAAGGACAAGGAGCGGTTCAGTATAACGGTGTCGGGCCTGACTACTGTCTCCGCTGATAATCCTGCCGTCTGCACCAGATTGTTATTCAGGATGGTCAGCATGTTGTCGATCCTGATTAGTTGAAGGTCCATGTCCGACAACAGCAACTCATAGCGGGTTATGTCGTTCTGAAGGATCATTCCTTGTTCAAAACGATGGCGCATATCCTCCAGCACCTGCCTGGCATTTGCAATGTTCTCGCAGACCACGCTCCGGAGATTGGAGTATTTGTAGATATCAAGATAGTAACCGGTAAGACGGAACCGTATGTTGTCACGGTTCAGTTCGGTGGCGGTGCGTGCGGCGGAAGATTTGAGAGTCTCAAGTTCAATCGCGCCGTTTATGGCTCCACCCGCGTAGAGGGGTTGGGTGACCGATACGCCCGCTACATTGTTAAGATGGGGTATCGGGGCTTTCTGGTATTTGGAGAAATCACGTGCTGTGGTGAATCCGTTCCCGTTGTATCCGAGGGACAACGAGGCTGAAAGTTCAGGGAGTCGTGCTGCTTTGGCAGTGGCCAGATCATAATAGGCTACAGTCTCGGCCGAAAGCGAAGCCTTCAGCCGGACGCTGTTGTTCTCGGCTGTTTGGTAAATTTCCTCAAGCGTAAAGACTCGCTCTGACTGCGCAAGCACCGACAACCCTCCCCATAGAATCGCTGTGAGCGACCCTATGAGCAATCTGGGATTGTTCATGATGAAAATACTATAATGTTTGGGTAATGTTTACAGAATTTCGCCTGCATACAGGCATGAGGCCTGAAGACTGCAGGCCTTGGCGGTCAGAATGAAGCGGTGCTCTTCCAGCTCTCGCGGAATGCCCAATGATGCGTTGTCGTAACGCTGTGGTTTACTGATATATGGATAAAAAGCATAGTGGAGCGGCCCTTAAGAACCGCTCCACAAAATTACAACAAATTTCCGAATTGTCAAAACTGACTATATAATGGGGTATCGATTATTCCCTGATTATTTGGCGTTTACTTTTGCATATTCTTCGTCGGTCACGGGCTCAAGCCATTCATTGACTGTATTATCGCCGGGCACTTCGAAAGCAAGATGGGCAAACCATGAGTCATCGGCCGCTCCGTGCCAATGTTTAGTGTTGGCGGGAATGTGTATCACCGTTCCGGGCAGAATCTCCATGGCTGGTTTTCCCCATTCCTGATACCATCCGCGTCCGGCAACTCCTACCAGCATCTGGCCTCCACCCTTTGTGGATTTATGCACATGCCAGTTGTTGCGGCAACCCGGTTCGAATGTTACGTTGGCAAAGGGTATCTGGGAATCGCTGATACGTGCCAGATAGGAATTGCCGATGAAATATTTTGCATATGCCGTATTGGGTTCCCCGATCGGGAAAATCATTTCCTGCTGGAATTTTTCTTTTGCAGAACTTGCCGCGGTTTCGTCTTTCCACACCTCCTTGGCCTGACGGAAAGCGGCCCATGCTTTGGGCCATCCGGCATAGAAGGCTATATGTGTCAATGCCTCGGCTATTTCCGTACGGGTTATGCCGTTGTTTTTGGCACTCTGCAGATGGAACGTCAACGAAGAATCGGTGATTCCTTGCGCCACAAGACAAGTGACTGTGATGAGACTGCGGTCGCGCAAGGACAATAAGTCATTGCGGCTCCATACTTCGCCGAAAAGAATGTCGTCGTTCAAGTGGGCGAACTCCGGAGCGAACTCTCCAAGCGCGTCGCGTCCTGCTGTCTGTTCTATCTTCTTTCCCATAATTCCTGGTTTTATATTATCTGTCTGTGCATGACATGAAAGACCGGCAATAATAAACAGTGCCGTCAGAATCATTTTTTTCATATTCTGGATATTATTAATTTCACATCGCAAAAATAGTTCAAACAGACAACATAAAAATACCAGATCCTACTATATTGTTACCAATTTTACAGAATTATTTTGCGTATTGTGTTTCCCTGGGTCAAAATGTATATGCCTGAAGGGAGAGAAGATATTTCAACGATCCCTGCGGATTTCCTTATGCATACACCGGAAGCGTTATACACATCGACCGGAAGACTCGGATCAAGACTGTTGATCCCAGAGTCAATGCCTTCGATTCCTGAATAATCGGTAAGCGTTGAGATTATCACCGAATTGGCATCGGAGGGGATGGTTAGTGTGACTTCATTGCCTTGGATTTCCTGAGTGGAGCTTCCTCCATTTAACGTAACGGTGACTTTCCATCCAGAGACTATCCCTCCGTCGGACACAGACGCCGAGAGATGCAGCGGACGACCGGAAAAGAATTTGCCGTTGAAACTTCGGCCATATAATGGAACGTCGTTCATAGTAATATTTACATTGTCCTGTCGGCCCCCGTCGATTGAAAGGACAACCGGTTTTCCTAATCCGAAGAATTCGGCCATGTGTTTGTAAAAGAATTCCGTCCGGTTTTTGGCCCATGATTTTGCGGCTTTGACCTCGTCGTTGTAATTGGGCCACCATCTGTTGTAAAGCGGACGGTGATACTCTGAATATTCCGGCTGGATCGCATCCGCCATAGCGTCGATTTCATCGCCTATCACATTCCCGTTCATAAAATCTCCCATATAGACGGCGCAACGGTCGATGAACATATCTTTGAATCGGGGAATATCCATCAGACGGCGGAAGAGGCGCGTGTGTTCCGGTTTATTGGCCCAGGCGTTGCTGTAATCATAATTGGGATCATAGAGCCAGTTGAGATACTTGTAATCGTACGGGCGGTTGTAAAGCCCGAGTCCGAAATCGGTGTCCTTCGTTATCCAGCGCCACCTTCCTCCATCGGCCGTAGGACGCCACATCTCTATGTTGTTGCCGGGAAAATCCAGATTGTTGTGAAAGGATTCGGCTATCATAAGATTGCAGAATTCACCGACATCCATTATGGCGTCGTATTCGGCGTAGGTATGTCCATGGCCGTTGTAGAATTCCTTGAAAGCCTTGAGGTTTGTGTCGTCTCCTTCCTTTATCTCATTCCAGTTCTCCACAACATCCACATCCTCCAGACCGTCATAGAAAGTGTAAACAAAGTCTTCGTTGCTGCGTGAGCGGAAATTAAGCATTCCTTTATATTCGCCGTTTATAAAGACTATGGCCGGTTGATAAGGCTGCCAGTCCAGATCCGTCCGTCTGCCGATGTTGCGTTGGATCAAGGCGTCGCGAAAATAGAGATAGTCGAAATCATTTCCAGCATTGCGCAGTTCTATGGATTTCCAGTCCGTCAGGCCGGGGGCGTCCTCTGGGAAGAACTCGTGGTTGAAACGCTTTTCTCCGAAACGTTTGTTGGCGTATAGGGCAAGCGATTTCAATGGCATGGAACGTGTAGCGCCTCCTTTTACGCGGGTTTCGCACAGTTGATTGATCACGGATTTGTCGCCGGCTGACCAAAATACCTCCATGTTGACAGGGCGACGCCAGTCGTGACGCGCGTTGTCTCCGTTGTTCTTGTCATTATATATACCGAGAGCGTCGCTGTAGAAATAATCTGGATTTGTGACTATGGACACTACAGGCATAGTCATGTCGCGGTTCAGGAATATATAGCTCTGCGTGGTGGATCGTGGGGAAAGATAACCTTCGCAGAACAGTTTGGCACGGACCGTTGTGGTTTTCGAAAGACTTATGGGGAATGCATAGACCGCTGAAGTTCCGGTGGGCTCTTTGCCGTTGAGAGTATAGCGGATCACCGTTCCTTCAGGGGCGTCATCAGGAAGCTTTAGCTCAAGCGCCATTGATACGTAAGAGGAATAAACTTTGCCCGGTGCGGAAAATACCGGAGCGCCGAGAATGTCATTGCAGACGGTCCCGCAGTTTGAGGATCCCGGAGTAGGATTGGCCTGATAACCCCATTCATCGGATCCGTCGGTCTTGCGGCCGTATGCAATGTTTGGTGCAGGTTGCTTTTTCATGCCTGTGATCCGGTCTGTAATCTCTCCGTTCTTGAAAAGATATACGGCGCCGTCTTTGCCAGATTCCAGACGGAACGACGCATGATAACCGTTTCCTTCCTTGTCGCAATATATCAGGACGTGTTCGCCGGGAGCCACATCCCTCATCGGTAAAGAATAGACCTTTTTTATTTTGTCGGATATGGAGAGGGCATAATCCGACAGATTCAATGAGGATGTTCCGGAATTGTAAAGTTCCACCCATGAATCAGGAAATTCTTTAAGGTCGTCCATGATGCAGTCGATATTGCTTTGCATCAACTCGTTTATGATCAATTCGGCGTCTGCGCTGACGTAAGTTCCTGCCAAAAGTCCTAAGGCTGCCAAAACACCGGTATGGATTTTTTTCATTTCAAAATGTTAAGGTTCAGATGCAAAATTAATGATAATCGCGGACATTTCATATTGAGCGGAGCACTAAATAATTGTACTTTAATATCTTTTAAGTTGCAAAAAGTCAAGATGCAGGGAAATGTGAAACATATTTAGTAATTTTACAAAAGAAAAACCTATTCATCATGAAATATGCTCTTTTTGCCTTTACGGCATTGATGGCCGTTACTGCGGCGAGCGCGAAAGTGCAGCTTGCCTCGACAATCACCGACAATATGGTGCTTCAACAGAACACCAACGCCCGTATCTACGGTAAAGCGAAGCCCGGAAAAAAAGTAACTGTGACCCCTTCATGGAACAACAAGACCTTTAACGGAACCGCCGATAAAGACGGCAAATGGGTCGTTGAGGTCGAGACTCCCGCGGGAGGCTATAAGCCCTACAGCGTTACCGTCTCCGATGGAGAGCCCGTTACATTGAACAATGTTTTGATAGGGGAGGTATGGCTTGCGTCCGGGCAGTCCAACATGCAGATGCCTCTGCGCGGCTACTGGGGATGTCCCATACAGGGAGGATATGAGGAAGTGGCTCACTCAGGCAACTGGAAGGACAAGATTCGTTTCATAACATTGCCTTTGGTACAGAGCTACACCCCAATGGACACAGTTGCCGCCTCCTGGACTGTGCCGTCGCCTGAAACATCGCCGGATTACAGCGCGCTGGCATGGTTTGCCGCCAAGCGTATGACCGATGTCCTCGAGGTGCCGATCGGAATAGTAAGCGCTGCTTACGGCGGAGCACGTGTGGAAAGCTGGACTCCGCGTGAGATTCTGGAGACATACCCCGATGTGAGCCTTGACCCCAAGGACATCGAGCCGATGGAGCATTACATGCGTCCGTTGCTGGCATATAACGCCATGTTTATGCCCATAAAGGACTATACGTATAAAGGAATAATGTGGTACCAGGGGTGCAGCAATGTTGGCCACGATGACGTCTATGCCGAGCGTCTTGCGAATATGGTGAAGGACTGGCGCGAAAAGATCGGTCTTGGCGACATACCTTTTTATCAGGTGGAGCTCGCTCCCTATGCGTTCGACCACTCTATGAAAACGGCGCAGGGTCCGTTGCTGCGTCAGGCGCAGTGGAAGGCCTGCGATCTGATTCCAAACAGCGGAATCATATGCAAAAACGACGCCGCTGTGGCGAAGGAGCGTTTTAATGTCCATCCCTCCAACAAGAAGGTGGTGGGCGACCGTATGGCGGATCTTGTGCTGAACAAAACTTACGGCAAGCATATGTTCCCTTGTGTCAGTCCCAAATATAAAAGCCATGAGGTAAAGGGTAACGAGGTCTGGGTATATATCGACCTTGCCAACGACGTGATCTCTCCCAATTGCGACATAGTAGGATTCGAAGTGGCCGGAGCTGATAAGGTGTTTCATCCCGCCGACAATGTCCGTCAGGACGGTCAGAACAATACGCTGATAGTCTCCAGCGGCGAAGTCCCTGTTCCGGTGGCCGTTCGTTACTGCTGGAAGGATTTCCAGCTCGGAAACGTTGTGGGCGACAATTACCTTCCATTGGTACCTTTCCGGACCGACAACTGGGATTTCTAATCATTTACTTTGATATAAAATTTGCCGAATCCGTCTGCAGATGGGTTCGGCAAACTTTTTTATGTGAAGAATTATAGCTAATTTTGTATTCAGTAGTTGACTTAAAGTATAATATCATAAAGATCATGAAATCCATCAAAGAACTTTATAAGATCGGCAAGGGACCGTCGTCTTCACATACAATGGGACCGCAATCAGCCTCAAAGGAGTATCTGGCTCGTGTTCCGGAGATTGCGGCGCGTTTTGAGGTTACATTGTTCGGCAGTCTCGCCGCCACGGGCAAAGGACATATGACCGACGAAGCGATCATCAATGTGTTCAGTGAGGCGGGACATGACATAGAAATATTGTGGGAGCCGGAAACTTTCCTGCCGTACCATCCCAACGCCATGACTTTCCGGGCGTATGATTCTGAAGACAATAAGGTGAGCGAGCTTACTGTCTACAGTGTGGGTGGCGGTGCCATCAAGATCGAAGGACAGTCGGAGGATGAGGAATCACCGGAGATCTACACCATGAATTCCATGACGGAGATCATGAAATATTGCGAGGAGACGGGAAAATGTTATTGGGAGTACGTTGAGGAGACCGAAGGTCCGGAAATATGGGAGCATCTTCATAACGTATGGGAGACCATGCGTAAATCGGTGGAGGAAGGACTGTCGCGCGAAGGCCGTCTTCCCGGGCCGTTGAATCTGCGCCGTAAGGCCGCTCAGTATCAGGTCAAGGCCGAAGGCTACCGCGACAATCTGCGCAGCCGAGGATTGACATTCGCCTATGCTTTGGCGGTAAGCGAGATGAACGCCTCCGGCGGCACAATCGTTACAGCCCCTACATGCGGAAGCTCGGGGGTGGTGCCGGGAGTGCTGTACCACATATGGAAAAGCCGCAATCTTCCCGAGGTAAAGATTCTCCGGGCCTTGGCCACGGCGGGTCTGATAGGCAATATAGTTAAGAAGAACGCATCTATATCCGGAGCGGAGGCCGGTTGTCAGGCAGAAGTAGGCGTGGCCTGTGCCATGGCCGCGGGGGCGGCGTGCCAGTTGTTCGGCGGAAGTCCCGCTCAGATAGAGTACGCTGCGGAAATGGGTCTGGAGCATCATCTGGGAATGACCTGTGACCCTATATGCGGATTGGTGCAGATACCGTGCATAGAGCGCAACGCTTATGCCGCGGCGCGTGCGTCGGACGCCAATATTTATGCTTCTTTCTCAGACGGAGTGCATCGCGTGAGCTTCGACAAGCTTGTAAATGTCATGAAGGAAACAGGACATGACATTCCTTCGCTTTATAAGGAAACCGGAGAGGGTGGCCTTGCGAAAGGCTCCCTGTAACATGTCTGACGGCATGACGGTCACATCAGACCGGCTATAAATACTATAAGTATACAGACAGGAGCGACGTACCGTATTCCGACCGAAATGTAATCGAACACGAAGGCCGGAACACAGGCGTTTCTTTTCATGTGTTCCAGATAAGTGCCCCTTTCCATCTTCCAGCCGACGAATATGCATATCCCCATTCCTCCCAGCGGCATCAGTATGTTGCTGCTGACATAGTCGAAGATATTGAACAGGTCAATGCTTGCGAGCGGTCCGAAAGAGAGGGAGCAAAGCGTCGCGGTGACAAGTGATATTCCTGTTATAATCAAGGTGGCCTTTTTTCGGGACATCCTGAACTCATCGCAGAGGAAAGCCACCACGATCTCGCTTACGGATATGATGCTTGTCAGTGACGCGAGTGCGAGAAGCACGAAGAACAGGAAGCTCCATACGCTGCCTCCGGGCATGTTGTGGAATATGTTCGGGAGGACTTCAAATACCAGAGTGGGACCTTCCGCAGGAGACATTCCGAAACTGAACACCGCCGGGAAGATTATCACGCCTGCCATAATCGCCACAAGAGTGTCGAGCACCGAAATATGGATGGCCGTCTTGATCAATGGGGTGTCGTCGGAGAAATAACTTGAATACGTCACCAGACATCCCATGCCGAGGGAGAGGGAGAAGAAAGCCTGTCCCAAGGCACCGAGAATCACGTCCGTAGTAAGTTTGCTGAAATCCGGTTTGAACATGAATTCAAGTCCTTGTGCCGCACCGGGCATCATCAGGGAGTTGACACAGAAAACTATGAGGAGAAGGAAGAGGAGGGGAGTGAGGATGTTGCTGACGCGTTCAATCCCCTTTACAACACCTGCGAGCATCACAACGGCATTGATGACGAGGAACAGGACCGCCCATCCAACTGCGCGCCAACCGCTGATGAAGGAGGTGAATTGCGCGTGCCGTTCGGCGTTGGGTGTCTCTTTGAAAAGACCTGTCGCTGAGTCGACAATATATTCCAGAGTCCATCCGGCGACGACAGCGTAGAAAGCCAGAATCATGAAGGCCGCCAGAATCGAAGCGTATCCTAAGATATCCCAGCGGCGGTTGCCGGCTGTATTGCGGTACGCCAGCGGCATACCTTTGCGGCTGCTGCGCCCCAAAGCGAATTCCGCGCAGATGGCGGGAATGCCCAGCAGAAATACAAAAGCTATATAGACTATAAGGAAAGCTGCGCCTCCGCCGGTGCCGCATTCATAAGGGAACCTCCATATGTTGCCCAATCCGACAGCCGATCCGACCGTCGCCATTATTACTCCTATCTTTGTGCCGAACTGCGCTCTTTTCTCTGACATATATTTAGGCATTAGTGTGTTTCTTAGATAAACGCACGGAATAGCATATTCTTATAAAATCACGTATCATTGTATAAAAGATGGTATTAACGCAATCAAGTCAAGAATCTTATGAATGGCAAGTCATAGAACTTCTTGCGGGTGCTTGATGCATCCGCGCACAGAACAGACAGAATCGCACAGAAAATTCCAATTATATGTCGTGCCTATTATCGTATAACACGAATTATTCCTTTGTTTCTGTCCATTAAGCCTTTCCAAGCACATGCAGTGAAATCAGATGCTGAAAAATTGATGAGATATCCGAGTTTATAATTTGACAGAAACATATAAGTATTAAGCTGTTTGATTTCATTGCCGGACAGGGATCCAAGTGATTTGAGTTCAATCACTACTTTATTGTCGACTACAAGATCCATTACGAATGCATCTTTAATTTCTAATCCTTTATAAATTGCCGGCAGTCGTTTCTGCTGTTCAACATTATGGCCTCGCTCTCGCAGTTCATAAGCCATGGCACTCTCATAAAATGATTCAAGAAGGTGTTTCCCACAATTTTTCCTCACTTCAAAAGCAGCTCCTATGATGTCAAAGCCAATTCGGTTATAATCGTCCATATTTTTAACTTTGAGAACAATATTGCAAATTATTTATAACTCTGCGGTAAAAAAGAACCTAAATTGCTGAATGGATTGAATTTCAGGAGGAATAATTAGTAATATCATTCAGAGACGGCGAGTTTTGAGCGTTTCCGACAACTCAAAAGCAACCCGTTTCGCTAATTTTATTTCCTGAAAATTGTCCGAAATTATGGCTCTTTTGAACGCAGTAGTGCTCCAGTCCAAAGAGGTTAAGGGCGGCAGAAACAAAGTAAGAATCTCTGTCGCTCACAACGGCGAGACTCGCTACATCGTAACAGACATCATCCTGAACTCTTCCAAGGAGTTCAAAAAGGGTGCCGTGGTCAAACGACCCGACGCCACCATGCTCAACGTAAAAATCAGGGGCCTCCTCCAACGCTATCAGTCGGCTCTTGATGAGCTTGACTACATCGACGGCCTGACTTGCCCCGAACTGGTATTCCAACTAAAGAACGCCGGAAACTACAAGCACCGCACTCTCAAAAGCATCTACGAGGAGTATATGGAGAAAGCCCACATCAAACCCGGAACCGCAAGCGGGTATCGCAACATCTGGAGAATCATAAGCAAGCATCTCGGAGAGAAGCTGCTTGCCGAACACGTCAATCACGGCACCATCCTCGGCCTCGACAAGTATCTCCGCGACCGTGGCCTCAAACTGACCACCGTCCGCAACTATCTTGTGTTCCTCATGGTGCTGCTCAACTATGCCAAGAGGTGTGGCTACGTGCAGTTCCGTGTGGATCCGTTCTTTGGCTACGAGCTGCCCAAAATGGAAGTCCGGGAGTCTTGGATTTCCGTTGATGAGGTTCGCCGCATCCGAGATCTCCAAACGACAAAGCCGAATATCCAAAAGTGCCGAGACTTATTCATGCTCTCGTACTATCTCGGCGGCATCAACATGACAGACCTCCTCGACATCAATTTTGATGAGCAGACCGAAGTCATCCACTACGTCCGCAAAAAGACTGAGAACCGACCTAAGATGAACAAGTTCGTGGAGTTTCGCATTCCTGATGAGGCCAAGGCCATCATCGCAAAACACAAAGGTTCTGACGGTCGACTGGCTGTAACGAAATATCAACGCAAGGATGGCATGCACTGCTTCTTCGACACGAATATGTGCAAGCTGGCCGAACTGACAGGAATCAAGAACCTGATCTATTACTCGGCGCGAAAATCATTCAGCCAGCACGCATTCGACCTCGGCATCAGTACAAGCACAATCGACTACATTTTGGGGCATCGCGTAGACAAAGGAGGCACCTCACTCTACAATTATATCTCGGTTACGCCGGAAATTGCGACAGAAGCCGTGCGTAAGGTGTTGGATAATCTGAAATAAAGTATTAACTTTGCGCTATCAATAATTCCATTTGAGGTTCACCCCTCGGTGGTTTTATTGGTTTGACT
>USIY01000005.1 GCA_900554845.1 uncultured Bacteroidales bacterium
GCAGGGTATGAACATCACGTTCGTAACCAGCGCCAAGACCGACGAGGAGGGCTTCGCGTTGCTCAAGAAGTTCGGCCTGCCGTTCAAGAAGTAAGAATGATTAACAACTTTTGAATCCAAGATACACATGGCAAAAGAATCAATGAAGGCCCGCGAGGTAAAGCGCCAGCGCATGGTAGCCAAGTACGCGGCCAAGAAGGCAGCCCTGAAGAAGGCGGCTTTGGCCGATGCCGATGGCAACATCGATTACGAGGCACTCACCAAGCTGCAGAAGCTTCCGCGCAACGCCAGCAAGGTACGTCTGCACAACCGTTGCGAACTTACCGGCCGTCCCAAGGGATATATGCGCCAGTTCGGCATCTCCCGTATTCAGTTCCGTGAGATGGCCAGCGCAGGCTTGATCCCCGGAGTTAAGAAGGCAAGCTGGTAATGGCTGATTTTTTCAGAGTGTTAGTTCTGGAAAATAAAGCATAGGCTATTAGCGTTAAATATAAATGCCATCCCGGACTGTGTCCGGGGTGGTTTCAACATGAGAGTTTTAATATTGTTCGGTAAATCTGAATCAATTAACTAAAAATGACTGATCCGATAGCAGATTATTTGACAAGACTTCGGAATGCCATAATGGCGGGCCACCGTGTGGTGGAGATTCCGACGTCGAAAATGAAGAGGGAGATCACCAAGATTCTCTTCGACCAGGGGTACATCCTCAACTACAAGTTCGATGATACGAACGCGCCGAAGGGAACCATCAAAATCGCCCTCAAGTATGATCCGGTGGAAAAGGTCAGCGCCATCAGCGGTTTGAAACGCGTGTCGCGCCCCGGTCTCCGTCAGTACACCGGTTATAAGGAGATGCCCCGCGTCCTGAACGGTCTGGGTATCGCCATCCTGTCCACGTCGCAGGGTGTGATGACTAATAAAGAGGCAGCCGAGCGCAAGATCGGCGGCGAGGTTTTGTGTTACGTTTATTAATCGGAAGGAGGTAATTATGTCAAGAATAGGAAAGGCACCGATTGCTGTCCCCGCAGGCGTAACCGTTACTGTAAAGGGTAACGAAGTAACCGTAAAAGGTCCCAAGGGGGAACTGTCACAGGAAGTAAATCCCGATATCGCTGTAGAAGTAAAGGATGGCCACGTGTATGTGACCCGTCCCACGGACGACAAGGAACATCGTGCCATGCACGGACTGTACCGTGCGTTGATTCACAACATGGTTGTGGGCGTGTCCGAGGGTTATAAGAAGGAAATGGAGCTGGTAGGTGTGGGTTATCGCGCCACATCGACAGGCCAGGTGCTGGAACTGGCCCTGGGATTCAGCCACGCTATCTATATCAAGCTTCCCAAGGAAATCAAGGTCGAGGCCAAGACCGAGCGTAACAAGAATCCGCTCATCATTCTGGAGAGCAGCGACAAGCAGCTTCTGGGCCAGGTTTGCGCCAAGATCCGTTCGTTGCGCAAGCCCGAACCCTACAAGGGCAAAGGTATCAAGTTTGTTGGCGAAGTTATTCGTCGCAAGTCCGGTAAGTCGGCTAACGCTAAATAATTGAAGCATTATGATATCCAAGATAGCAAGAAGAAATAAGATCAAGACCCGTATCCGTGGAAAGGTATCGGGTACAGCCGAGCGTCCCCGCATGACGGTGTTCCGCTCGAACAAGGCCATCTATGTTCAGCTTGTCGACGACCTGAAGGGCGAAACGCTTGTATCGGCGTCTTCCAAAGGTCTGGAAGGTGGCACCAAGAGTGAGATCGCCGCAAAGGTCGGAGAGGCCGTAGCCGGCAAAGCCAAGGAGAAAGGTATCGAGACTGTCGTATTCGATCGTAACGGTTACCTGTATCATGGTCGTGTAAAATCATTGGCAGACGCAGCCCGCAAGGGAGGCCTTAAATTTTAACAGGAATCATGGCAACAAAGAACAATCAAGTAAAAACGACTAATGATCTGGAATTGCAGGATCGCCTGGTGGCCATCAACCGCGTTACGAAAGTAACCAAGGGAGGACGTGCCTTCAGCTTCGCCGCCATTGTGGTGGTTGGTAATTCCGACGGTGTGATCGGCTGGGGTCTTGGAAAGGCCAACGAGGTCACCGCAGCTATCGCCAAGGGAGTTGAGGCTGCCAAGAAGAATCTTATCAAGGTTCCGGTGCATAAGGGAACCATACCTCATGAGGTAAGCGCCAAATTCGGCGGTTCACGCATTTTCCTGAAGCCCGCTTCGGAAGGTACGGGAGTAAAGGCCGGAGGCGCCATGCGTGCCGTACTGGAGAGCGTCGGCATCACCGACGTGCTTGCCAAGTCGAAGGGCAGCTCCAATCCACACAACCTCGTGAAGGCTACAATCGCAGCTCTCGGCGAGCTCCGCAGTCCGGCCCAGATAGCCAAGCAGCGCGGCGTGCCCGTTGAGAAAGTGTTCACCGGTAAATAACACGACGTAGAAATGGCAAAAATTAAGATCACTCAGATAAAGAGCCGCATCAATGCGCCGAAGGTTCAGAAACTGACCCTGGACGCGCTGGGACTCCATAAAATGCATCACTCAGTGGTGATGGAGGACACCCCCTCGATTCGCGGTATGATTAAGAGAGTACACCATCTGGTGGAAGTAACCAACATCTAAGCACAGAACGGAAATGGAATTGCATAATTTACAGCCTGCCGTAGGCAGCAACAAGAAGAGCAAGCGTATTGGCCGCGGAACCGGATCGGGTTACGGCGGCACTTCAACGCGTGGTCACAAGGGTGCTAAATCGCGTTCCGGCTACAAGCGTAAGATCGGTTTTGAAGGCGGTCAGATGCCTCTGCAGCGCCGTGTGCCCAAGTTTGGCTTCAAGAACATCAACCGTGTGGAATATAAGGCCATCAATCTCGACGCTCTCGAGGCGTTGGCCGAGGCTTCCAAGATAGAGAAAGTAACTGTGGAAGATCTTCGCGCAGCGGGTCTGGTAAGCAAGAATGCCCTGGTGAAAATCCTTGGCAACGGCACGCTGACCCATAAGCTCGATGTTGAGGCCAACGCTTTCTCCAAAACTGCCGAGGAAGCCATCAAAGCCGCCGGCGGTTCAGTAGTCAAAAAATAAGCTCTAAACACAATGGGATTCACTAAAACAATAAAGAATATCTGGAGCATAGAGGATCTCCGCAAGCGCATCGGCATCACACTGCTGCTTGTCATCATCTATCGTTTCGGATGTTACGTGGTTCTGCCGGGCATCAATCCTGACGATCTGATGGCCTTGAAGAATTTCACGGCCGACGGCCTGATGCAGCTGCTCGATATGTTCTCGGGCGGTGCGTTCTCGCAGGCCTCCATCTTTGCGCTCGGTATCATGCCGTACATCACAGCGTCGATTGTAATCCAGCTGCTCGGTATGGTGCTTCCCGCATTCCAGAAGATGCAGCGCGAGGGCGAAAGCGGCCGTATGAAGCTGAATCAGTACACCCGATACCTGACGGTGGCGATCCTGGCTCTTCAGGGACCCGCTTACCTGATGAACCTCAAGTATCAGGTACAGGCCGCCGGCGGACATGTTGAGCTGGGTGTCTGGACCATTGTGTACATGACAATCGTCATGGCCGCCGGTTCAATGTTCATCATGTGGCTCGGTGAGCGTATCGATCAGAAGGGTGTGGGCAACGGCATATCGTTCATCATCCTTATCGGTATCATCGCCCGTCTGCCGGAAGCATTCATGCAGGAGTTCACCGGACGCCTCATGAACTCCGCGGGTGGCGGTCTGGTGCTGTTCCTGATTGAGATCGTGATCCTGCTGGCCGTAATCGCCGGCGCCGTGCTGCTCGTCCAGGGCACGCGCAAGGTGCCCGTGCAGTACGCCAAGAAGGTCGTGGGCAACAAACAGTACGGCGGTGCCCGTCAGTTCATTCCTCTGAAGGTTAACGCCGCCGGAGTGATGCCCATCATCTTCGCCCAGGCCATCATGTTCATCCCCATTACGCTGGTTGGTTTCTCAACGAAGCAGACAGGCTTCTTCGGCGCAATGACCGACATGTATGGCTTCTGGTACAATCTGGTGTACTTCCTGATGATCGTTGCATTCACATATTTCTATACGGCGATTACTGTACGTCCTGCCCAGATGGCCGAGGATATGAAGCGTAACAACGGCTTCATTCCCGGAGTCAAACCCGGCAAGCCGACAGTGGACTATCTTGATTCGATAATGTCGCGTATCACATTGCCCGGTTCGATCTTCCTGGGTATCGTGGCCATACTTCCGGCCATCGCTCATGTATGTGGTCTGAACCGCAGCTTCGCATCTTTCTTCGGCGGTACATCGCTGCTGATTATGGTGGGAGTGATTCTTGATACGCTGCGTATCATTGAGGGTCATCTTCTGATGCACCGTTACGACGGTCTGATGAAGGACGGCCGAATCAAGGGACGTACCACCGGCAACGGCGCTTTCTGATAGATACTGTTAAGATGATATACGTCAAAACAGCGGAAGAGATTGAGAAGATGAGGCTGGCCTGCGATCTGGTGAGCCGGACGTTGGGCGAAGTCGCCAAATGGGTCAAACCCGGAGAGACTACTCATCGACTCGATACCATAGCACGCGAGTTTATCCTCGACAACGGGGGTAAACCCGCTTGTCTGGGGTATGAAGGTTTCCCGGGCACTCTTTGCATAGAGGTAAACGAAACGGTGGTTCACGGATTTCCCTCGAGCTATACATTGCAGGAGGGGGATATAGTAGGATGCGACACAGTGGCGGAGCTCAACGGCTTCAACGGCGACAGTTGTTACACCTTTGCAGTCGGAGAGGTCGATGATCAGAAGAAGCATCTACTTAAGACCACACTCCAATCGCTGTATGTCGGCATTGAGGAGGCGCGCGCGGGCAACCGCATTGGCAATATAGCCAACGCCGTGCAGACATATTGTGAGAAGCGGGGTCTGAGCGTAGTTCGCGAGATGTGCGGTCACGGAATAGGCCGAAGCATGCACGAGGATCCTGAGGTGCCGAATTACGGACGCAGGGGAACGGGCGCTTTACTTAAGCCCAACATGTGTATCTGCATCGAACCGATGATCAATGCCGGGAGCAAGAACATCGTGATCGAGCGCAACGGCTGGGAATGCCGCACGCGCGACCGCAAGCCTTCTGCGCATTTCGAGCATACATTGCTGATCACCGAAGAGGCACCCGAGATACTTACTACTTTCCGTTACGTCGAGGAGGCATTGGGAATCCCGGTTTCCGGAGACAAGTTTCAGGCGTGATAATTCTAAAGAAAGCGAGAAATGGCAAAACAAGCAGCAATCGAACAAGACGGTGTTATTCTCGAAGCCCTGTCGAACGCGATGTTCCGCGTGGAGTTGGCCAACGGTCATCAGATCATGGCGCACATCTCCGGGAAGATGAGAATGCACTACATCAAGATCCTGCCCGGAGACAAGGTGAAGGTGGAAATGTCCCCTTACGACCTGACCAAAGGGCGCATATCATTCAGATATAAATAAAAACACCCAATATGAAAGTCAGAGCATCCGTAAAGAAACGCACTCCCGACAGCAAGATAGTTCGCCGCAAAGGGAGACTGTATGTGATCAATAAGAAGAACCCGAAACTTAAACAGCGTCAGGGCTAACCTCGGGTTTCCTAAATAGGAAAAATTGGTTAACTTTGCACAAAAATAGTATTAGCTATATATGGCAGTAAGAATTGTCGGCGTAGATTTGCCGCAAAACAAACGAGGAGAGATAGCGTTGACGTACATCTTCGGCATAGGCCGAAGCGCAGCCGGGGCCATTTTGGAGGCAGCCGGAGTCGACAAGGACATCAAGGTGCAGGACTGGACTGATACACAGGCCGCGGCTGTCCGTGAAGAGATTCAGAAGAATTACAAGGTGGAGGGCGACCTCCGTTCCGAGATTCAGCTGAACATTAAGCGACTGATGGATATCGGTTGCTACCGCGGCATCCGTCACCGTATCGGCTTGCCGGTTCGCGGACAGAGCACCAAGAACAATGCCCGTACCCGTAAGGGCCGCAAGAAGACAGTGGCCAATAAGAAGAAAGCTACTAAATAACAATATTAGAAATGGCAAAAAAGACAGTCGCAGCAAAAAAGAGGAATGTCAAGGTTGGCGCGAATGGCCAGCTGCATGTGCATAGCTCTTTCAACAACATCATCGTGTGTCTTGCCAATGCCGAGGGCCAGGTAATCAGCTGGAGCTCCGCAGGCAAGATGGGCTTCCGTGGCTCAAAGAAGAATACTCCGTACGCTGCCCAGATGGCAGCTCAGGATTGCGCCAAGGTAGCCTACGACCTGGGATTGCGTAAGGTAAAGGCCTACGTGAAGGGTCCGGGCAACGGTCGTGAGGCCGCTATCCGTTTCGTTCACGGCGCCGGTATCGAGGTGACAGAGATCATCGACGTCACTCCGCTTCCGCACAATGGATGCCGTCCCCCCAAACGCCGTCGCGTTTGATCATCTTTAAGATTAGATACAGTTTAAGATTAAAGAAACCGACTTCAGTCCCGCTGCCAGATCCTGAATGCGAATAGACCCTCCCATTACTACCTCTCGAGGGTCGCGGCTGCGCTAAGGGATCGGCAAGGACGATTAAAAAGAAGATAAAAATGGCAAGATACACAGGACCAAAAACAAAAATCGCCCGCAAGTTCGGCGAGCCGATTTTCGGCGAGGACAAGGTTCTCGCAAAGAAAAATTATCCGCCGGGCCAGCATGGCGCCAACCGTCGTCGCAAGACTTCGGAGTACGGCACGCAGCTGCGCGAGAAGCAGAAGGCAAAATACACATACGGTGTGCTGGAGCGTCAGTTCCGCAATCTGTTCGAGACCGCGGCACGTACCAAAGGTATTACCGGCGAGGTGCTTCTTCAGCTTTTGGAGAGCCGTCTCGACAATGTAGTGTACCGTCTGGGTCTGGCACCTTCTCGTCCGGCCGCACGTCAGCTTGTGCTCCACAAGCATATCTGCGTTAACGGCAAGCCCGTTAACATTCCTTCCTACCGCGTTGTTGCCGGCGATGTTGTCAGCGTGCGCGAGAAATCCAAGAACCTTGAGGTGATCACTGACTGCGTGGCAGGCTTCAATCATTCCAAGTATCCCTGGATCGAATGGGACGAGCAGATAAAGGGCGGAAAATTCCTTCACCTCCCCGAGCGTGCGGATATTCCCGAGACTATCAAGGAACAGCTCATCGTCGAGTTATATTCTAAATAATAAACATAGAGATACCCATGCCAATTTTAGCATTTCAGAAGCCCGACAAGGTAATCATGCTGGAGGCGGACAACTCGTTCGGCAAGTTCGAGTTTCGTCCTTTGGAGCCCGGCTACGGCCAGACCATAGGAAACGCACTCCGCAGGATTCTGCTTTCGTCGCTGGGTGGCTTCGCCATCAATACCATCCGTATCGACGGCGTGGCTCACGAGCTTGACACTATTCCCGGCGTCAAGGAGGATGTGACCAACATCATCCTCAACCTGAAGCAGGTCCGTTTCAAGCGTGTTACCGAAGACGCAAACTTCGAGAAGGCGTCAGTACATGTTGGCGATAAGGTTGTGTTCACGGCCGGCGACCTCGGTGCGGTGCTTACCGGTTTCCAGGTTCTCAATCCTGAGCTGGTGATCTGTCACCTCGACGAGAGCGCAAGCTTCAATCTTGAATACACCGTCAACAAGGGACGTGGCTGGGTGCCCGCAGATGAAAACCGCGAGTTGCTCGGCGACGAAGACATAAATGTCATCGCCATCGATTCCATCTACACGCCCATTAAGAACGTAAAGTATGCTGTCGAAAATTATCGCGTAGAGCAGAAGACGGACTATGAGAAGCTTGTTCTGGAAGTTACAACCGACGGTTCGATTCATCCCAAGGAGGCTCTCAAAGAGGCCGCCAAAATTCTGATTCAGCATTTCCTGATGTTCTCCGACGAGAAGATCACTCTGGAAACTCCCAAGCAGGAGTCGCCCGAGGAGTTCGACGAGGAAGTTCTGCACATGCGTCAGCTGTTGAAGAGCAAGCTCGTGGACATGGACCTTTCGGTCCGTGCGTTGAACTGCCTGAAGAGTGCGGAAGTCGAGACCCTGGGCCAGCTGGTTCAGTACGAGAAGGGTGAATTGCTGAAGTTCCGTAACTTCGGCCGCAAGTCACTCTCCGAGCTTGACGAACTTCTTGAAAAGAACAATCTGTCGTTCGGGATGGATATTTCGAAGTACAAATTAGATAAAGACTAATCAACGATGAGACACAATAAGAAATTCAACCACCTTAGCCGCAAGAAGGGACATCGCGACGCGTTGCTTGCCAATCTTGCGATCGCACTGTTCGCGCACAAACGCATCTTCACGACAGTGGCCAAGGCCAAAGCTCTGCGCGTTTACGCCGAGCCGCTGATTACACGTGCCAAGAAAGATGATACCAACAATCGTCGTCTGGTGTTCAGCTATCTGCAGAACCGTGACGCAGTTAAGGAACTTTTCGGCGTTATCGCCGACAAAGTAGCCGAGCGTCCCGGAGGTTATCTGCGCATTCTCAAGACCGGTCACCGTCTTGGCGACAACGCCGAGATGTGTATGATTGAGTTCGTTGACTTCAACGAGAACGCCAGCACCAAACCCGAGGCCAAGAAGGCCAAGACCACACGCCGCTCACGCTCCAAGAAGGTGAACACCGCCGCAGTAGAGACAGAGCCCGCTATGGTTGAGCCCAATAAAATCGCCGAGAACGAGGTGAAGGCAGAGGAAAAGGCCGCAGATGACAAAGCCGCTGAGTAATCAGTTGTATTGATCTAAAAAAGGGTCGTCCGAGCGGGCGACCCTTTTTTTAGACCTTGAATTATCTTTTTATAGGCTTGAGGGATATTGCGAAGCCCCCTCCGGGGACGGTGAGGATCTTAAGTCTGGATTTGGAATCAACTTTCTTACGGGTAATTGTGTAAGCCTGCGGATTTGTCTTGTAGTCAGCCTCTTTTGCATCGGCGTAGATCACAGCTTCGTATTTTACCCCGGGATCAAGAAAATCAAGCTTGATTTCGGAGTCGTGGGGAGCGATGCCGGTAGTGTTTCCGACAAACCATTCGTCCTTTCCTTTGGCTTTGCGCGCCGCCGTGATGTAACGAGCCGGTTCGGCCTCCAGATAAAGGCTCTTGTCCCAGTCAACGGCAACATCCTTTATGAATTGGAAAGCATCCATGAACTTACTGTAGTTCTCAGGAAGATCGGCCGCCATCTGCAGCGGACTGTACATCGTGACATACAGGCCGAGCTGGTTGGCCAATGTGACGTTGGCATGGCTCTTGTTGTCGGGATTCATTTCGGACATATCCATCACGAAGAGTCCGGGAGTATAGTCCATCGGACCTCCTTGCAGACGTGTGAAGGGGAGGACGGCGGTGTGCGAGGGCTTGCTGCCGCCGAAAGCCTGGTATTCCGTACCGCGGGCGCTCTCGTTGCCTATAAGATTCGGATAGGTGCGGCAAAGGCCGGTGGGACGCACGGCCTCATGTGCGTTTACCATTATCTTATGCTTCGCGGCTTCTTTCACTGCGTAAAGGTAATGATTGTTCAGCCATTGGCCATAATGGTGCTCTCCGCGCGGAAGCATATTGCCTACATAACCGCTTTTTACGGCATTGTAACCGTATTTGTTCATCAGATCATAGGCTTTTTCCATATGACGCTCGTAATTGCGTGCGGAACCCGAGGTCTCGTGGTGCATCATCAATTTGATTCCTTTGTCGTTGGCGTACTTATTGAGCATGTCGATATCGAAGTCGGGATATGGGGTCACGAAGTCGAACACATAATCTTTCTCATGCCCCGACCAGTCTTCCCATCCTACGTTCCAGCCTTCAACAAGAACCTGGTCGAATCCATGCTTGGCCGCGAAGTCTATGTATTTTTTGACATTCTCGTTGTTCGCTCCATGTTTGCCGTGAGGTTTGACTTTGGTATAGTCAGTTTCGTCAAGTTTTACGGACGGCAGATCCCAAGTATATGACCACTGGCTCATGCCGTTGATCATTTCCCACCATACGCCCATGTATTTGACAGGTTTTATCCAGGAAGTGTCTTCGTAAACGCAGGGATCGTTGAGGTTGAGGATCAGGTTCGAGGAGAGCATGTCGCGGGCGTCGTCACTGACCATCACAGTGCGCCATGGAGTCTTGGCGGGAGTCTGCATATGCGCCATATTCCCTTGCGCGTCTGGGGTTAACCATGACTCGAACACCATATTCTTGTCGTCAAGATTCAGGTGCATGCAGCTATAGTCGACCAATGCTGCCTCGTGAAGGTTTATATACAGGCCGTCGTCTGTCTTCATCTGCAGTGAAGTCTGAACTCCTGTGGGGGAGAACTGTGTCTGTGACAGGTTTTCGGTAATGGCTTTCTCCATGTGAGGGCGGATTTCCGACAGTTTGCTTTCGGTATAGTCATACTCCTGCGTGTCGTAGTCTCCGGGAATCCACCATGCGGTATGGTCGCCTGTCATGGCGAACTGCGTTTTCTCGTTCTTGACGGTAAAATATGTCAGATTCTTCTGTTGAGGGAATTCATACCGGAATCCCATGCCGTCGTCGTACACCCGGAAGCGGAGATTCATCATCCGGCCGGTGGAAGGCTGTTTGAGTTCCACGAGGAGTTCGTTGTAATGGTTGCGGATGTCCTTGTTCTCGCCCCATACGGGATGCCATGTCTCGTCTTTGGAATCGGTGCTTGTGCCTGTTATTACAAATCCGTCGGTCAGGCTTGGGACGTCCGTGAGTTCCAGACCGAGGGTGGAGGGCTTGATCACGGGCTTGCCCTTGTAAGTCATGCTGTAAGTGGGTTTGCCTCCGACCACGTCGACATCTACAGCGACATTTCCGTCAGGCGATTCCACTACTGTCGCTCCGGCTGGAGCTGATAGAATGAACATCCCGACAGCAGTCAAAAATGTCAGATTCTTCATAAATAATGTTTGATGTTTGAAGGTTGTTGAAAAGTATAATATGATTATTGAAACATATCAACAAAGTTAATAAAATTGCGTCTCGAAATCAAGAGAAAGCAAGTGAAATAACTTTAAAAATAATAAAGGAGCCGAGGAATGACATCGGCTCCTTTATTACAGTATGGTCATCAATAGTTCTGGGCTTCGATCTCGAAGAAGGACTGAGGATGCGCGCAGACTGGGCATACCTTCGGGGCTTCTTTGCCGAATTCAATGTGTCCGCAGTTACGGCAGATCCACAGCTTGTCACCGTCACGGCTGAATACGATCGCATCCTTGATGTTGTTGAACAGCTTGCGGTAGCGTTCCTCATGGTGACGTTCTATCTGTCCCACTTTGCGCATCTTTTCTGCGATCTGGGGGAATCCCTCTTCATCAGCGGTCTTTGCCATCTCGGCGTACATATCTGTCCACTCGTAGTGTTCTCCATCGGCTGCGTCCGACAGATTGTCAAGCGTTGAGGGGATGTCGCCACCGTGGAGATACTTGAACCACAGTTTGGCGTGTTCTTTCTCATTGTTGGCGGTTTCCTCGAAGATAGCCGCTATCTGTTCAAAACCATCCTTACGTGCCTTTGAGGCATAGTAGGTGTACTTGTTGCGTGCCTGTGATTCGCCGGCGAATGCCTGCCACAGGTTTTTCTCTGTTTGTGTGCCTTTTAGATCTTTCATATTATGGTGTTTAAAGGTTTGTCAATCCATGTTGGGCGTATCCCAAATTTTGGTAGTCGTGCAGAAGAGGGGAGCCGAGAGGTCGCCCACGCGTAAAATGAAGTCCCCCTCTTCAAGAATCCATTTGCCGTCGTTGCCCACGAAGGCCATGTCTTTGGCGGGAAGACGGAATGTGACTGTTTTTGTTTCACCGGGCTCAAGTGAGATCTTTGTGAAATCACGCAGCCGCTTGTTGTCGGGAACCAAAGAGGCGATCGGGTCGGAAGTGTACAGCAGCACTGGTTCCATCCCGGCAACGCTGCCGGTGTTGGTAACGTCTACGGTTACTGTTATTACATCGCCTGCGGCGAAGTCCTTACGGTCGGTCTTAAGGTTGGAGTACTTATAGATGGTGTAGCTGAGACCGTAACCGAAGGGCCACAGGAGCGACACTTTGGCGTCATAGTTGTAGGCGCCCGACATAGTGCCCACTTCCTCGCTTACCTTATAATCATAAGTGTGCAGGGCGTTGATCTCGCGCGGGTAAGTATAGGGGAGTTTCGCCGAGAAATTGGTGTCGCCGGCCATAAGGTTTGCCAGTGCGTCACCGCCGTAGTTGCCAGGCAGCAGCACATTGATCACGGCCGAAGCCAGAGGCTCTATATCGGTGATGAGGCGCGGACGTCCTTCGTTGAGCACAAGAACAATGGGTTTGCCCGTCTTGGCGAGTTCCTTCACGAGCGTTCGCTGGTTCTCGGACAGCCACAGGTCGTCGAGGTTGCCGGGAGTTTCTGTGTAAGAGTTCTCTCCGATGCAGGCCACGATCACATCCACATCCTTGGCTGCGGCGACTGCGGCGGCATAATCAGGTTCGTTCTCCTCATAGTATTGTCCCTTCTCATTGTATGTCACACCTTGGTTAAGGATTACGTTCTCGGCGCCGTATTTGTTTGCCAAAGCCTCGTAGATGGTGTTGTAGGGTTCCAGTGCGTCGCCTGTGTTGTTGGCTTGCCATGTGATGGACCATCCGCCGTTGAGCGCGCGCATGGAGTTGGCGTTGGGGCCTGTGACAAGTATTTTTTTGCCTTTAGCCAAGGGAAGGATATTGCCGGAGTTCTTCAGGAGGATCTCCGACTGCTCGGCGGAAGCGAGGGCCTTGGCCGCGAATTCAGCGGAGCCGTACTGCTTGTAGTCCTTGCCGCCGGTGTTGGGCTCTTTGAAGAGGTTCAGACGATATTTCAGCCGCAGGATACGGCGCACGGCGTCGTCGATGCGTTCCATCGGAACTTTTCCTTCCTCCACTAGTTCCTTCAGCAAGACGCAGAAGTCCACGTTGTAGGGATCCATGGTCATGTCGATGCCGGCGTTGATGGCCAGACGGATGGCGTCCTTTTTATCCTTGGCCACTTTTTCACGCTGGTAGAGATTGTTGATGTCGGCCCAGTCGGTCACGATCATGCCGTCCCAGTCCATATCCTTTTTGAGCCATTGGGTAAGATATTTATAGCTTGCATGCACGGGCTCTCCGTTGATACTTGAGGAATTCACCATGATGGAGAGAGATCCGGCGGCGATCTGCGCGCGGAATGGCTCGAAATATTTTTCACGCAGCAACTGTTCGGACAGATAAGCGGGAGTACGGTCCTTTCCGCTCCAGGGCGCTCCGTACGCCATATAATGCTTGGTGCAGGCAGCTACGTTGAATTTGCCTATGTTGTTGGGGTCGTTGCCCTGATAACCCAGGACTTCGGCCACGGCCATTTTTGAGTTTACGATCGCATCCTCACCGAAACTTTCCCAGATACGGGGCCAACGGGGATCTCGGCCCAGGTCGGTGACGGGGTTATACACCCACGGGCAGTCGGCGGCGCGGGATTCGTAAGCCGTGATTTCGGCCATTCCCTTTGCGAGCTCGGTGTTGAACGAGGCGCCGAGATTTATAGGTTGAGGGAACAGGGTGCCTCCCAGAACATAGCTCACGCCATGATTGTTGTCAAGGCCGTAGATGGTGGGGATGCCAATGTACTTCATCGACAGTTTCTGCACGGTTGGAATCCAGTACTGCCATTGCTCAAGAGTGCCGGCGTAAGTGGCCGGGGCATTGAGGAACGAACCGGGTTTCCATTTTTTTATCACTGTGTCGAGACGGGCCTCGTCGAGAGTCCACTTGGGGATTGCTTTTGACCAGTCGGCCGTACCGAACACATCAAGATTCAGTTCAAGCATCTGTCCGACTTTCTCGTCAAGAGTCATCTTGGCAAGAGTTGCCTCAACTTGTTTTTCAATTTTGGGATCGCGGGGGATCGCCGGTTTGGCATTCGCCGTCATTGCGACAGCTCCCAGCAGCACTAAAGCTGCGGTTTTGATACTCCTCATGTTATTTTGGGTTACGGGTTTTCTTTATTCAGAATTATTGAAGTTGATTCAATAGGTTTCCGACACAAAGATAATATGTGCAGGCGAATATAACAAATATTATTTGTGTCATTAACAATTCATAACCGTCTTTGAAACAAAACCGCAGAACTTTCAAGTTTTTAGCGACTGATATGCTGCCATGACAGGTAGAAACCCGCCCGAATAAGGAAGGTTTCACAGAATGTAACCCACAGCTGGATGGGTTAAGGCAACTGCTTTAATATGGCAATGTGATTCTTGTATTCAGGGAATGATATCATGCCTTCGGTCACGAAAGCAGTCTGTCCGGTGTATAGTTCGCCTATACGTGTTCCGTCGGGGAAAACACCATACAGATTGATTGCTCCGGTTTCTTCGGGCCGCAGACGAATCAAGATGGAATCAGTGTCATTGTATCTCAGAGCGGTGTGATTGTCCAACGTCTTTTGTCTGCCGGTTCCGATCACAGGATTCGATTTTCTTATGGTGCCCAGTTTCCTGAAATGATCTAATTGGGCATGATTAATATCCTGCCAATCCATGTCGGAGCGGAAGGCCTGGTCGCTGTCTACATTAAACCTCGCGTCGCTAAGCTTTCGTCCCGTTTCATCACCATAGAATATCTGTGCCACCCCTGGCGCCAGGATGAAAGTTGTGGCGCAGTCGATCATGTTGTCCATGTCGGCGTCGCGGTGATAGGAATTGTTGAGATAATTGAAGGGATGCCAGTCCTTATGCGCTGCGACGCTGTCGGCATAGGCCTGCCATGTGTAGACGATGCCGTCGAGGTCGCCGTGTTTAGGGAAATAAAAATTGACCATACTCGAGAATCCGGCGTCTGCGTATTCAGGTTTATAATCGATCGACGCATGGTCGAAATCACCGGTCATGTAGAATTTGTCGGTCCATTTGGAGGCGGGATCCTCAGGATGTGCCGAGCGCCATTTGTTCAAAGCTTCGTTACAGGCCAAGCTCAAGTCTTTCCAACGGTTGAGATGCACGTTCTCCACAATATCGCATCTTACTCCGTCAATTCCGAATTCTTCCACCCACGAGGATATCCAGGCAATCACATATTGGCTAGGGGATAAATCCATATCCTTGCGTAATTTTCTGGCTGAAGGATTCACCCAGGAGTCATTGGAGGATCCTTCCGATTTCCATTTTCTTTTCAAGAATTGCGGAATCTTTGTCTTTTTGTCGCTTTCGTCCTTGAAATCGGGAAGACCATACAGTGTGGCTTCAAGGGGATCGGATTCATCCCATCCCTCGTCCGGCATACGTATCCAGTCGCGTCCGTACCAGCCGTTCCAGTTCAACCGGTTCTCAAAGAACTTGTCGTAACTATAGCTTTTGATGTGTTCTGCAGCCTGTTCCTCCGATAGTCCGGTGTCGGCGAAACCCAATTGAACAGCGTCGAGTAGAGTTGGGTATCCCGGATCGTTGATGTTTGCGCCCAGCATCACCCTTATCCCTTGCGAATGAAGCTCGTCGACAAGTTCGCGGAATTCCCGGACAGTCCCGTAATTCTTGTCGATCTGGGTGTAATCAAGAGGATAGTATCCGTGATAGCCGTAATGAGGGAAATCGTTGACGGAGCCGCTACCGGTCATCCAGCCGTGTATCTGTTCGTATACGTCGGTTAGCCACAGCACATCAACGCCAAGGTCTTTGAAATATCCTTCCTTGGCTTTCTGCAGCATGCCCTTGAAATCGCCGCCGTGGAAAGTCGCCGCGTTGAGGCGTTCGCTCCCGTAGTCATTCTTGCGTCCGTAGTTTGCGTCGTTGGATGTATCTCCGTTACGGAAACGGTCGGTTATTACGAAGTACACGGTGGCGTTGCCCCAGTTGAAATCATCGTCGGCAAACGACGGTAATGCGTAACCTACTGCTGCGGTCAGCAGGAAAGTTAGAATAAATTTTTTCATTGCGTGGAATTTTTCTGCAAAATTACAGGGTTTGTTCCGTTGTCGCAATGCTGATTTATAACCATTGTTCCTCCATATGCCGATATTCAGAGCAAGCTCATTGATTCCGCCGCGTTAATGGCTTCGAATGAATTGGCCACGCTGAGCTTTTCAAGAATGTTCTGGCGATGTCGGTCGACAGTGTTTTTGCTTATCTTCAGGATGTCGGCTATCATTTTGCTCGATTTGCCGGTCTTTATCAAATTAAGGATCTCCTTCTCCCTGTCCGATAGAATGTGACATTTCCGTTCGTTGAACGACAGGACTGTTATCTCTCCGGTAGAATTGTTTACAATGCGTGGCGAGATATCAACGGCAGGAGCCTGGTCGGAAGAGAGTTCATAGCAACAGAGTATCAGCCATATTTTGCCTGCGGGCGAGGGACACAATATTTGTGTGCTGTTGTTTATCCACACATACTTCCCGGTTCTGTCCTTGATTCTGATTCTGCATGAGGCTTTGGCATTGAGCTTGCCGGCACTGTCCAATGGATCCACGGCTTTGAAGAATTCATATTCCAGCAGCCTTTTGTCCGGCAGATCAGCAGGATGCAAACGGTTGTAGATGAAATCTTCGTCGCTTGATTCAATTACGCGGCTTAAAGAACTGTCCTCGGACCATCCCATCATATTGCCCAAAGCTCTCCCATATACATAACAACAGTCGGAGGCCGCGTCAGTGATTACGCAGCATCCGTTGTTGATGTTTGCCATTGCCTCGACAATATTTCTGAAGCGTTCAATTATACCCGAATCCAGACGTTCACGGTCAAGATGCTGGGAACGATAGATTTCATTAAGTTCTTTTCTGAGTATGTCCATGACATCTGAACTTATGGAGATTTTGACATACGGTTTTCAGGGCATTTTGTCATGAAGCCATGACAGCATGGTGTGGTACATCTTCTCGCGGATGGCTTTTTTTGAAAGCGCGAGATCATGGAGACCCCCTTCAAACGAAACTTCGGTCACATCCTCGCCAAGGCGTTTGCCATAACGGGAGATGGACTCTACGTCAAGAATGGCGTCAGCACGGAAATACTTCTCTTTAGGATCACCCTTGTTCACGGAAGCGGTGGAATGCATGAGCAGCACCGGGACGTTCACTCTTTGCCGACGCAGCCGTTTCTGTCCGGACTGAATGGCATGGATCCATCCCATGTCAGGATCCGGAAGGACATCGGGCTTCCACTCGGCGTTGTATTCCCATTCCCCTTCATAACGGTTCGACAGGGTCTCCGCATAACCTGAATCCGGTTTCTGATGGACTCTGACATCCGGCAACCATTTCCCTAACATACTGATAAGGGGAACCGCTCCTTTTTTCATAAGCCATGGCATGTTCCAGTCAAGAAAAGGACTGTTCAGCATAAGGATCTTGACAAGGCGTGAAGGTTGGCCGGCCATATACAGAGATGCGGTCAGACCTCCGGTGGAATGTCCGAGCAAGGCGATCCTGTCGCTTCCATCTCCTGCGATGATATCGATGGCACTGTCTATGTCGGGGAAATACTCCCGGAGGTCACGGACCTGAAACATTTTCTGTCCCGGTATCAGCGAGCGTCCGTATTTCCTCAGATCCACAGCGTAAAAGTCATATCCCCGCTCCGCGAACATCAGCGCCATATCCTTCTGAAGAAAATAGTCGCTGAATCCATGCACGTACAGCATAGCTTTCCCCGTAGGATGTTGTGTGCGTTTACGGATCACTGTGCTTTTTATCTTCCCGCTGTAATCTTCAGGATGATTCACATATGTCATCTCAAACCCGTCGCCAAAATGATCGGGCATCCAATCGATATTTGCCATAAGTGTCTGATTATTTACCTATATAACGACTGTTTCAGCGGCAATGTTCCGGTACATCCATGGTTTGCAAATCAAGGCTGGAGTTGCTCATATCCCTTATATGGCGTCGGTCTGCCCTAAAAGAGAGAACGACGCCGTCATTATGCCGATGACAGTTGTGATCAAATCTTTCATCATGATTAATGCAATATCTCCACAGCTTTCCCATTCTCATCGAGAGAGAATATTGGGGTGTTTGCCTGAGGATCTGACTTATAGTAATGAATGGCCGTATCGTTAAGACGCGGGTAATGGTTATCCAGCAGTTTTGCCATTTCTGCGCCGGCGAGAATCACAGGGCCATAGCCGTGCGCCGCTTTCTCACTTACCGGGCGGTAATAATAGAAAGCGGGGTCGAATCCCATCCCTGTCCCTACGCAGACGTCCTCAACTTCACCTTTATCGTTGATCTTCGAGGCGACGGCTTCCCATCCCAGATGCGCGACGGGACCGTATGTTGTCGCTTCGATCCAGCCTTGGTTTATCGCATGCGCTATGCAATAAGTGAATATAGCCGTAGCCGACGTTTCTTCATAGGAGTCGCTGCGGTCCAGCAGCTGATGCCAGAATCCGTCTTTACCCTGCAGTGCCGTAAGCCCCTTGACATGATTCTTGAATGTCGTCATAATTATGGCTCGTTGCGGATGGTTCTCGGGCAGATAATCCAGCAACTGAGACATCGTGAGGATCGCCCAGCCGTTTGCGCGTCCCCATGCCATCGAGGGCTGTTCCTCCAGTCCTTCCACATATCCATGGCGGAAAATATTCTTTTCCGGCATCCACATACGGTCGATGAACTTTGTGGCTGTCTGCGCCGCCTTGTCGAGCTGGCGATAATCGCCGGCATATTGGCTTCTTACCGCCATTGCCGGGAGGGCCATGAACATATCGTCGAGCCATACTGAATTGTGGTGGGGACGGTTACGGGCGATCGTCCCGTCGCCCAGACGGTGTGTGCCCTTATCCACAATATTATAATATCTTTCGATCAAAGGGGAAAGATTGAGCGAGGAATCTGTCATGGCCGTCAGCATGAAAGCTGCCGACATCGCCCCGGCGTCGTCGAGCGACGCGGGATTGATCACCTGACGCATCTGTCCGTCCTGTCTTCCGGTCCTTTTAGCCAGTTCGGCAAAGGGTGCCGCGCACTTCGAGAGAAAACCGATCCTGTCGGTCACGTAGTCCCGGTATTTCTGATCGCCGAACAGATCGGACGCCCGAAGAAGAGCCATATAAGTGACGGCCCATTCATAGCTTGTAAGGCGGTAGGTCCCTTGATTTAGCTTTGCGTCGTCGGGCAGTTTGTCGAGATTCTCTATGGTCTTGCCGTTCCCGTCCACCACTTTGGTCGGCGTCACGGAATCGATATAAGCGAATACGCGGTCCACATCGTTCCTGATCTGTGAGGAACTAAGTTCGCCGTATGGAGTTTTATAATCCGGTTTCAACAAGTGAAGCGGAGTGGTGGAGTCGTTTATTTCCTCGGTTTGATCCTGTTTCTCGTTCTTGCAGCCGACAATCAGAAACGGCAGCAGCATGAGTCCGATATATCTGTTCATCATCTTTCAGTTGTTATTTTACGATTGTCCCTCTGAATTTCTTGCCTTTCAGTTCCGGGCCGAAATAGAAACCGGGCTGTGTGGGCTGGTTGTATCCGATGTTCTGGTTGGCGATGCTGTGCCGGTAGATCGGGTCCTCAAGGAATGTATGGAAGCGATAGTCCGTAGGTATTGTTGACACATACAGTCGCAAAGCACTGCTGTCTTCCGTTCTCATCAGCACTTCTTCGCGCCAGTCGCCCAGGATGTCACCTTGCAGGCAAGGATTCGCCTTGGTGCCGTTGTTCCACATGCAGCCGTCGAAAGTGACGAGAGTCTCGCATTTCCCGGTCTGCGGATCGTATTTGCTGATGATGTTCTTGTCAAGCAATTCGCGCAGAAGGTCGCCGTCCCACCATACGGCCATGTTCACCGGTACACCGGCGGACACTTCGCTCCGGAAAGCCATGTTCGGGGATATGAGCTCGCCGGTAAACGACCTTACTCCGTCGGTATTCGGCGACCATAGCTCCACTCCGGGATGGTTCGGGTCGATATCGGCGGCCATGCAGCGTCCTATGTCTTTGTCGCTGGGATATTGGAATATTACTTCTCCGGTGTGGGCGTCGCGCAAGGATGTTCCGTCTTTCTTGTTTTCATGACAGCCCCAGACATAATATCTCTCATTGTTGACATCGGAGACAAGATGGATGGCGTCGCCGTGGTACATTCCGGTGGAGTAGAGTCCCTTGCCGTCATGGTCCACGGTCATCTGTCCGTAGATAATCTCATCGCATCCGTCGCCGTCGACATCCGCCACACGGAGATTGTGGTTGCCTTGTCCGGCATACTTTTCGCAGCCGGGATTGTCGCTGTCGAACACCCATCTTACTTTCAGGTCCTTTCCGTCCCAGTCATAGGCGGCGAGGACGGAGCGCGTGTAGTATCCCCGGCACATCACGGCCGAGGGACGGACTCCGTCAAGATAGGCCGTGGCGGCGAGGTAGCGTTCCGACCGGTTGGCGTAGCTGTCGCCCCAGTCTTTCAGTTCGCCTCTTTCAGGAAGGTATTTTGTCGTGGCCATTGCCTCTCCGGTCTTGCCGTTGAAGACGGTGAGGTACTCTGGACCCGCGATGATCCTCCCTTTCATGTTGCGGAAATCGGCGCGGCGGTCGCCTATGACTTTCCCTACGCCGTCCTGTGTGCCGTCGGCGGTCTTGCAGATCATTTCCGCACATCCGTCGCCATCGAAGTCAGCGACGAGGAATTGGGTATAATGGGCTCCGGAACGTATGTTTTCTCCCAGATCGATGCGCCAGAGCCGCGTGCCGTCGAGCTTGTAGCAGTCGAAGAGCGTCGGTCCCGTGAACCCGTCGTGCGCGTTGTCATGTGAATTCGTGGGATCCCATTTGAGTATGATCTCGAACTCGCCGTCACCGTCAACGTCTCCTATCGAGGCGTCGTTGGCGGTGTAGCGGTATTCCTTCCCGAAAGGATCCACGCCAAGGTCCGGTTTGTCAAGGGGTATGTCGATATATCCTATAGGGGCCTTTTCCGGCAATACATATATTCCGGAGAGATCGCCTTTCGAAGGTTTTACTTCATACGTCGCGGATTTGTCGCTTTTGAAGTTGTCAACATAGAACGTCGAGCCCGTCAAAGGCTTTTTATTAAGCTTATGGCCGTCGCGGTAAATGTCGAACGACTGATTCTCTGGATCCGAAGAGAGATAGCGCCAGGAAATCGCCACATGGCTTTCATCTTCTCTTATTGCCACCGCGCCGCGGTTAAGGTTTTCTTTCAGGAGTTTCGTCAGATCATATTTCGATTGGGCAGTGGCGGATGTCGGAGACAGAACAGCCAGAAACAATGCCGAACCAAAAAGTAATTTATTCATTATGAGACTCAAGTATAGTTGTTGTCGGTTAACTTATGAAGTCGTGGAGCACCTTGAAAGATGCATACGTTCTGAAGATTTGCAAATTTAATCAAAAATCTGAAGATTTTTATCTATATTTGTTTTGTAATTGAACCCAACCAAATAGAAAGACATGCTGATAACTGTCATAACTCTTTTGCTGGCGGCCGCCGGATTCGTATGGGGCCGCATCCGTGCGGATATTGTGGCCATTATAGCGTTGCTGGTGCTGACGCTTTCAGGTATCCTCACTACTCAGGAGGCGCTGTCCGGCTTCTCGAATCCCATCGTGATCATGATGGTGGGGCTGTTTGTGGTGGGCGGTGCCATTTTCAATACCGGACTCGCCAAAATGATAGGTGCAAGGCTGTCGCGTTTGGGCAACGGCAGTCCGACGCGTCTGTTTCTTGTTGTGGTGCTGGCTACGGGACTGATTGGCGGTTTTGTGAGCAACACCGGCACAGTGGCGTTGATGCTTCCCATCGTTGTGTCGATGGCGGCCGCCGCGGGTGCTCCCTCGTCGCGTTTCCTTATGCCGTTGGCTTTCGCCTCCAGTATCGGAGGCATGCTGACATTGATCGGAACACCCCCAAACCTTGTCATTGCCGAAGCGTGGGAGGAATACAGCGGGGAGGCGTTGACGATGTTCTCGTTCCTTCCGACGGGACTGATTTGTCTCGCTGCCGGAACGCTGCTGCTGATCCCTTTCAGCAAACTACTGTCAGGCAAAAAGAAAAACTCCGGGTCTTCCGGAGACAACCGCACTTTGGCCGACATAGTGGAGGAATACAATCTGAACCATGACCTCTGGCGCGTGGATGTGCCGGCTTCCTCCCCCATATCCGGCCTTTCGCTGGGAGCTCTGTCGCTCAGGGCAAATTATGGACTTGACGTTCTGGAGCTGAGAGTGGAGGGGAAAGGCTTACTAAAAAATGTGACGCAGGAGGCGCCGTCGGCTTCGTCGGTGATCGAGGGAGGCGACATTCTGTTCATCCGTGGGCCGAGGGAAAACGTGGAGCGTTTCGTGTCCGATTATGGTCTCCAGATAGCCGATGACAATGACGAGTCGCGGAGGCATCTGGATTTTTATGACATAGGCCTCGCTGAGATTGTGGTGCTTCCCGCCTCCGGCGTGCTGAAGGAGACCATAGCGGGCCTTGGCTTCCGTAACCGTTACAATGTCAATATACTTGGTGTCCGCAGGGGAGGGGAGTACATCACCGACAACATCGGCGACCGGAAGGTTGCTAAAGGCGATGTGCTTCTGGTGCAAGGCACCTGGGACGCCATAGAGAGGATAAGCCGCAACACGCGCGACTGGGTGGTGCTGGGGGAGCCGGAGAGCCAGGCCTCAAAAGTGACTATCGATTACAAGGCTCCGGTCGCGGCCGTGATAATGCTGGCCATGATCGTGGCTTTGGTGTTCAGTGAGGTGCCGGCTGTATTCGTGGTTTTGACAGCGTCAGTGCTGATGATGTTGACCGGCTGTTTCCGCAGCGTGGCCGACGCTTACCGCACCATCAATTGGGAAAGCATAGTCCTGATCGCCGCCATGATGCCGATGAGTTTCGCGTTGGAGAAGACCGGTGTCAGCGAGGCGGTGAGCGTGTCGCTTGTGGGAGCGCTCGGCGGCATAGGACCGCACTGGCTTATGGCAGGAATCTATTTCACCACCTCCTTGCTCACTCTGTTCATATCCAACACCGCGACGGCGGTGTTGATGGCCCCTATAGCGGTGCAGAGCGCTGTGGCCTATGGCGTGAGTACTCTTCCGATGCTGTTTGCGGTGACTTTCGGAGCTTCGCTTTGCTTCATGTCGCCGTTCTCCACGCCCCCGAACGCCCTGGTGATGCCAGCCGGCCAATACTCTTTCATGGACTACGTGAAGGTGGGAGCCCCCATACAGCTGATACTCGGTGTCCTGATGATCCTGACCATCCCCCTCTTCTTCCCGTTCTGACAACGTACATATTTCCTCTATTAGGGGACACATTTTGAAAAAAACTTTCCCCTTAAGGGTGACGTTTTTGCCAAATAGTGTCCTCTAAAAGGTGATGTTTTGCCATAAAGTCCTCTAAAGGGGGAGATTGTTGGGCTTTTGTTGCTTAAATGGGCCTCAAGGCCCCTGTACCCGACAGCCCCGCCGTATTATGGAAAGTAGGTTCTCCAAACCTACGGCCGAAAATTGGCCGGAGGCCAAAACTATGCTTCATTCGTGTACTGTGGCCTATCAGCCCAAGATATGGCCGGAGGTTTGAGAATCTCCTTTCCATAGTACGGTGCGGCAGTCAGGTAAAAGTCTGGCCCGTCAGCCAGTTTATACGTCGTTGCAGGAAAAGAGAAATCTCTTTACCATTGATAATAGATTAAGAGTGTGTTGAGTTAAGAAACGAGTATAATCAAAATATTTGTCTGGTGGCCGGGTCATAATTGGCATATTCATCCGTGCCATATTTTATGCGCCAGACTTTTCCATCGTATGTCGAGGGGGTGTCTTCGGGAAGGTAACACGGCAGACAAGGTATATCAATTTTTACAATATCATTTATTCCTTGATTGCTGAGATGTCTTATATGGGATGCAATGTTTTCAAGAATTTCAGTTTGGTTTTCAATGGATATGTGTTCAGAACCATTTAATTCAATAGTCACATCATCCAGACGAATAATGATAGAGGGATCAAAATCTGCATCCTGATTCTTGGAGATGAAAGCTTTCAAGATATTCCACACCTTTTTTATGGCGAATTTAAAGCCGTCATACAGAAGTCCGGAGAGGATGATGTCCTTTAATGTTATGTTGGCGAAAAGTTCAAAGACGAATTCCAATCCGGTTGAGCAGCTGGGATGCCAAGGGGCGGAAGTCTGGACGGGTATTTTCAGCTCTTCAAGTTGCGATTTTAGTTCATGGACGTCAACAAGTCGGCTGTCGTGACCTGTCTCTATTCTCACCCATAAAGGGATCTGATGCGAAGTGCTTGTTTCCATTGCGTCTAATCAGTTTTTAGTGTCAAAGCGTTACGTTGTTGCGATTTAAGTCCTGACTTTGTCGGGATATGCTTTATGTTAAGCGGACTGTAGTTTTATATGGAAAGTTTCAAATTCGGAACAATAGCATCTATCATGGGTCCGGGCACATAGCATTCCATCGGGATTATATGTAAATCCCATGCCGTACGCAAGCGAAATGTTTCCATTGCCATGGTAGTTCTACCATTCTGATTCTTCCGGATTAGGCCGTGAGTTGGTTTTGTTACTGCCGGTTGCTCGTTTGCGCTGCTTCTTCTTGTTTGCTTCGACAAACTCAAAGTATTCGTTGGGACTCATCTCGTCCTCCTTAATGAGAGGAGAAAAGACATCCAGTTCGCCAAGAACGAGAAGTACGCGCATCAAGGAATCGAAATAGCTGATATCGCCTTTTTCGATTTTCTTTAATGTCGTCAGTGAGACTTGTGCTTGTTCTGCGAGCGACGTCTGCGTGAAGTTCTGCCAGAGCCGCATACGCCTTATTTTTTGCCCCAACCGACGGCGAATTTATCCATCAGACTGCAAATATAGTAATAATAGTTTTAACTACGACTGTTTTGTCCTAAATATTTAACTGTTCTTTAATATGGTATGCGAAGGCATGCTCATAGCCGCCGGCCATCAATGGTACTCATGGCCCACATTACCCGACAATCCGCCTTTCCATAATACGGTCCGGGTGTATGGTATCTTAAGCCTTAGGCAAATAATAGTTTAGACCAAAGACCCAATGGAAATTTCCATTGGCTTTTTGTCCGTGTTTGTGCGCGGCTTCGTAGAGCCGGCGCTGCAATTTGACGCTTAGCCTGATAATCAGAGCACCGAGTATTTTTTCACTGTGGCGGACTTGATGACATATATCCCTTTGGGGAGCTGGGGAGACGCTGAAATATTTCCCTTATAGAGCGACATACCATTCGGTGCATAGACCTCTATATAGAGGTCGCCGGACGGTGCCACTATGCGGCCGTTGATTATGCGGATGTCATCAGCGGGGACGGCAATTTCATCAACACCGGTAATGTTGAAAAACGGAGCCCAAACTTTAGAAACTTTGTAAGCGTCGATGGAAGCGTCAGGCACCATCAGCGTAGCAGATGAGTAAGTCTCGGAGTCAAAGGGAAGGTCATTTGTGCCGTAAGATGTTGTGGCGGGTATTGTGCCGTAGCACACCACGTCTCTCAGCGAGTTGCATCCCTCGAATTGCCCCCAACCGAAAAAGGTTTTAAAAGAAGAAGGGAATTCCACTCGTGAAAGTTCCGAACATCCTTTGAAACATCCGGAGGACAAAATTTCGAAGCCTTCGGGGAGCACAATAGTCCTCAGGGAACAACAGCCGGAAAACGCCCTGTCGTCAATGCGTTTTATCCCGGATCCTAACGAAACGTTTTCCAATGACGAGCAACCGTTGAAACTGTCGTATTTTATAGTTTCTATTTTGTCCGGAATATTGACGGACTTAAGCGACGAGCACCCTTCGAAAGCACCTGGAGAACATTCGGACAGATTTGCGGGAAGCGCTATGTCGGTAAGGGACGTGCAGTGGGCAAAGGCGCTGGAACCTATGGTTTCAAGACTTTTCGGAAGAGAAACCGAACATAAATTGTTGCAGTTCATAAAGCATCCGGAATCAATCTGGCGGACGTTTTGCCCCAGAACTACATTCACGAGACGGGAACAGCCTTCGAAAAGGTTGTATCCCAGAACGGTCACATTGCCGCCCATATCCACGTTCTGCAACGATGCCTGGCTTGACGTGAGAACGCCGCCCACCACATCGTAATAGCCGCTGGAAAGATTGCGGTCGATATAGACATCTGCAAATGATGTGCCGTAAAATGCCCCATAGTCTACGAACAGACCTTTCGAACTGTCCATACCGTCGAAGCGGACTGAATTGATTTTTGTGTTGCTGAACGCGTACTGGCCGATGAACGTAACCGACGCGGGAATTTCCAGAATAGTGAATTCCGTGTTGGAAAACGCCGATTCGCCTATTTCTTCAAGTCCGGCCGGAAGAGTAACAAGCTGCAGTTTTTTCGCATCGCGGAATAGCCCTTTGTAAATTTTCGTTACGGATGCTCCTATGGAAAGTTCCGAAATGTTGGAGAAAAAGCCCTGGGAGACAAATCCATTGATGTTTCTCCCCATATATAGGGAGGTGACATTCTGTAGATTCCAGTCATAGGCATTGCCAGATGTGACGGTCTTTAAGAAAGACAAATTCTTGTCGCCGTCTTCAATGATGAGTTTCTTGCATTCCGGCAGACTTTTTTCATAGACACTCTGTACGTTAGATGGCAAGACCAGCTCGTCCACGCGGCTGCCATTGAAAGCATATTCGCCTATCCATTCCACATTGTCACCGAGGGAGATGGACGTGGCATTATGGTATTGGAACGCCTCTTTTGCTATGGAAGTTACGGGACACGTCTGGCCCTCGACGCTTATATTATCCGGGATGTCAATTTTGATCGTATAGGGGTAATTGTTCTGGTCGTGGCCCACGTAGCGTGTCGCCTGCGCGGATATGGGGGTACCGTCGCTATACGAAATATTATATGCAATGTCACCGACCTCTATATATTCGGTTTTTGCACTGGCATGGAACGCGGTCGCGGCAACTGCCGCTATAAACAATAACGTATGTTTCAGCATATTCAGCAATATATTTTGACAAGCAAATGTCCGACCCAAAAGAGGGCTGGCACAATGCAAAATTAATGAAATTTATATAGACAAGCAAAAGAGTTTTGTACAGATTTTTGTCCTTTCGGTCAACTGTTTCTCCGGAGGGTTTGGTTACCAGAGTGCCGTGCGGACATATCGCTTGACTGCCGTGCCGACCTATGGAAAGGAGGTTCTCCAAACCTCCGGCATAACTTGGCCGCAGGCCAAAACAATGTTTCAGTCAGGTACTTGGGCCTATCGGCCCGTGATATGG